>NZ_JBMDIW010000047.1:0-24312 GCF_057808875.1 Caulobacter sp. FG7 | reverse complement strand
GCTGGCGGGGGGGCTGGGCCGAGACCGCCGACCGGGCGTCCTGACGATAGGCGAGGCGCCGCTCGAGAGCCGGCGTCAGGCGAAAGCGGTTGGCCGCGGCCAAGGCCAGCATAAGTGCGAACAGCGCCAGCTTGGCCAGCAGCAGCTGGCCATAGGTCGTGACGAGGAGGGCGCCCAGGCCGCCGGGGCCGACCAGGAAGGCGCCGTTGACGAGGCCCGTGGCGACGAGCAGCGCCACCAGGACCGAGCCGCCGCCGGAAAATCCGGCCAGCGTCGAATGGAGCGCACGAAGGCTCGGCGTGTCTTTGGGCGGGGCGAGGGTCAGGCCGAGAAAGAAGGCCAGGGCGCCGATCCAGGCCCCGGCCGCCCACAGGTGCACGAGGTCGGCCGCCAGGTGGACCAGCCGCAAGGCGCCCTCGCTCGCCGCGCCGTGCCCCATCCAGGCGAGGCTGGCCGTGGCGACCGCGCCGAGGGCGGCCGCGCAGGTCCAGGCTGGCCGCGCGGGTCGGGCAAGGCCCAGCACGACCAGCGCCGCGAGACCGGCGACCACGCGGGCGAGGCTGGATGGGCCCATGGCCATCTCGGTGACGACGGACGTCAGGATGGCGGGATCCAGCGCGGCGGTCGGGTCGCCGGCCACGACCGCGGTCTGGGCAAGAAGGCCCAGCAGGCTGGCGCCGGCCAGGACGATCGCGCAGGCCGCCAGCAACCGCCGGGGCCAGCCCAGCGCGCACGCGCTGGCGGCGCCGGTCGTGGGCAGGGCCAAGAGCGCGAACAGGCCCCCACCCATCAGGACGAAGGCCGAGACGTACTGCGTCCAGCGCAGGACGACGACCGCCGCTTCCATGGCCTACTTCACCGAAAAGGCGACGGCGCCGTCCATCCGGTGGCCGTCATTGGTCGAGGCCGCGTGCCAGACGACCTTGTAGCCGCCGGGCGCGAGCTTGCCCTGGACGGCGCCGCTGAGCGTCCTGCGGTCGGCGGCGAGGGTGGTCTTCACCGGGACCTTGCGGCCGTCGGCGGCGACCACCTCGAAGGTCGAGAAGGCCGGGGCGAGCTTTTCGCTGAAGGTCAGGCTGATGGTCCCGGGCGAGGCGACCACGGCGCCGGCCGGCGGATCGGACGCTGTCAGCCTGGCGTGGGCGCTGGCCTCTCCCGCGACCATGACGGCCGCCGACAGGGCGCAGATCAGCAGGAGCGGGCGGGGCGACATGGGGACCTCATCTGGATGACTGCCGACGCGCCTGATACGCGCCCCCCGCCTCTTCCCCTCGCGTGTCGGCTGAATGCGAGCCAGGCCGTTTTGATAAGGTTCCTGTCGGCGCCGGTCGGGCGGGGCCGAAAGAAATCAGCCGGCGTGGGTACGAACGAAATCGTATTCCCTTGAGCGCAGAGCGGACGCCGCCCGAAGCTTGACAACTTAGCTGGTTCAAGCACAGGTCGATTTTGCCATATTGCACCGTATGGGTGATCTGGCCGTTGCGGATCGTGTCGTACGCCGCCTTCGGCAGGCGGAATTGTCGCCGCTTTGACGAAGCGAGACCAAGGGCCGCGTCTGCTCAGGTGGGCGCTCCCAGCGTGAGAATATATAATAGAGTATTTGTGTTTTCGGGGGGATGTAGTGCTGTCTAGAGGCGTTGGTAGATTTCTATTCACCCTTGTCAGTATTTCGCAGTTGTGTGCGGCTGGTGTCGCGCTCGCCGCACCCCCAACGGCAAAGCGGCTTTCTGCTGCAGCGATATCGCCCTCAGAGGCGGCCTCCTTCTACGGCTCGGCCGTTGGCCACTCGGACGGTCCGGGGGCCTGGGCGACTTCTGCTCCCGAGATCCGGGCCCTGGCGAAGGGACTTGGCAAGGACAGGCTGGCGGTCGGCGTAGTCGGCCAAATTACCGCCGACCAATACACGCAAAACGTCTTCGACTACGTGCGAAACAACATCCAGACCGAGTTCCGGTATGGGCTGGGCAAAGGCGCCCGGGGCGCGCTCATCGACCAGTCGGGGACGCCTTTCGACCAGGCCGAACTGATGGTCAAGCTGCTGCGCGAGGCCAACCTCACGGCGGCCTACCAGGTTGGAACCATCACGCTCGACGCCGCCCGGTTCGGGCGCTGGAGTGGCCTGGTCCACGACCTTCAGTCCAGCACCGGCGCGTTCAGGGTCAACGCCCGCGCCGCCTGCCAGTATCTCGCCGACGGCGGGATTCCGCTGGTGATCGCCGGCGCCTCACAGTGCGACAGCCTGACGGGCGACCTGACCGAAGTCACCCTCGGGCACATCTGGGTCTCGTCCGGCGGCAAGGTCTACGATCCGTCGTTCAAGTCCTACATCCTCAAGTCCGGCGTCGACGTCGCCGCCGCGATGCAATGCGGTACAGCCAGCGCGCCGACCTGCGGCAGCCAGGCCGCCAACATCCTGGTCTCGCCAAGCGCGGCCACGTCCATCGCCGGCGGCAGCGCCTTCCATGTCGGCAACCCGGCCGGGTTCAACACGCAGCTTGGAACCTACGCCTCGGCGCTGGCCAACAACCTGCTTGGCTCCACGCCGGACGCCGCTGTCGAGGATGTCGTCGGCGGCATGACGCCGGATCTCAGCTATTCGCCGGCCGTCGGCGCCAGCCTGCCTTACCCGTCCACCGCCCAGACCTCCTGGACCGGGGACGTGCCGGACGCCTATCGCACCGTCTTGCGGATAAGGGGCAGCTATCTCGACAAGACCTTCTTCGTCGATGAACTGGCTGGCCGACGCGTGACCATGCAGGGCGAGGGGTACATCAATCTCGACACCCTGGCCCTGCAGGGGCAATCCACCTGCGCCAGCTGCCTCGACAACACGGTGATCCTCGATCTGGATCATCCCTATGCCAGCAGGGCTCCCGGCCAGGCGTTGGGAACCTATGCGACGGAGCACGTCGAGCTCGAACTGCTCGTCCAGACGGGCGGCACCGACGGCTATGCGCGAGGGTCGTACCCGATGACCATCGTCGCCGCCCTGGGGCGCGCCTCGTCCTCGACCGAGGCGTCGATCTCGGCGCAACAGGAAGCGGGCGCGCTGGGCGAGGACTTCACCTATCCCGAATACAGCTGCGGCGGCGCCAACGCAAATCAGACCACCTACAATATCTGCCGCAACGAGGCCCAGCCCACCTTGGCGGCGAAGTACCTGGCCCAGGGGGCGCGCGCCGACGAGATCGTCAGCGGCCTGACGCGGGCGAGGATCACGCGCCACCACGACCTGGGCGTCATCTATGCCCAGCCGGCCAGCGTGAACTCGGCCTCCTACATGTCGATCGTGCCCGGCGTCAGCACGACCTCGGCGACGTTCAATGTCGCTGACGGCCGTTCGGCGTTCGAAACCTCGGCAACCGCCTGGGCGATGATCGAAGGCTCGGTGAGCCAGCAGACCGACGATTCCCCCCTCGCCGTCATTCCCGCCCAGGCGTTTCCGCAGGCTGCGGCCGCGGGGTATCGTATCGTGCAGATCCCCAGTTCGGGCATGGCCGCCTTCCTCGCCTCGTCGAGTATGATCTCCGCCGCCAGCAAGGTAAGGCTCCAGGCCGCCGCCACTGCGGGGCTGGACGTGATCATGCCCGAGTACGGTCAGGCCGAGCTGTTCTACGACGGGTCCGGCTCGGTGATGAGCTACACGCTTCTCGAGACCATCAAGGGGGGCGGCACGCAAAGCGTCGCCGATCCTTTGAAGACGGCGATGGACACCACCAAGATCAATGAAGGGGCCTCGTCGCGCCGGAAATATCTGGCGGTCAACCTGGCGACCGGCCTTCTGAACCTCACGCCCGAGCCCGACATCGTCGCCGGCGCGGGCGGCTTCCCCGTCGCCCTGCCATTCCAGCGTTCCTACAAGTCGCCGGAGGTTCGCGAACGCTCCGTCATCACGGCCAGCAACACGCTGATCAACGACGGCGACAACACCTCCTCCAGCAGCTGGAGCCGCGACTGGCGCTACACCGGCCCGGACAACAGCTTGCCGCAGAAGCTCGGCGGGGGCTGGACGCACAACTATTCGGTCACCGCCAGCTTCACCAACGCCGGAGACAAGGCGTTGGGCAGCGAACGCGCCGTCGATGCGGCCTCGGCCATCGCCAGTCTCTTCGTCATCAAGGATCTCTTGGGCGCGCCGGATTTCCAGCGCCGCACGGCGAGCGCCTTCGCGATCTCGTGGTTGGCTGACCGTCTCGTCTACAACGCCGTCGCCGTCGACCTGGGCGGAGCCGCCGAGTCCTTCCAGCGACTGCCCGACGGCTCGTTCCTGGCCCAAAGGGGATCGGCGGCGCGACTGGTCCAGACCGGGGAGCGGGGGGCTCTTGCCGACTATACGCCAGTCAGCCTGACCTACACCGGAAAGGACGGCGACGTCGTCTCGTTCAGCTGGATGACCCAGCCCGACGTTGTCATCTGTGCGGAGTGCCCGACGCCGCGCGCCTCCAGCATCTTCAAGGCTGACAGCTGGGTGTTTCCCAACGGCCTGCGCGTCAGCTTCTCCTATGAGCTCATGTCGATGAAGGCGTCGTACGAGGGCGATGGCCCGGTCGACACGGTTCCCCACTTCCAGAGGACCTACCTGCTCAAGAGCGTGCAGAACAATCTCGGCAGGTCCCTGACGTTCAAGAACGAGCCGGTGGGCTACTATTCGAGCTCGCCCTATGCCTACCGTCTGTCGAGGGTGACCGACGAAACCGGGAGGTACGCCGATTTTGCCGTTGCCGGGTGTCCGACGAGCGTCAATTTCGCCTGTTCCACGTTCACCGCGACCCAGCCGGACGGCAAGGTCTACAAGTATAACTACGATGTCGGCCCGGATTCCCCCGACCCGAGCGTCAAGGTCAGGACCGGCTATCGGCTGCGCCGATGGTACTCGCCGTCGGACCTGGCGACGCCCTACCAAACGGTCTCCTATGACGATCTTCACCGCGTCACCGCGGTCAAGGATATCCTCGGGCACGTGACGCAGTACGCCTCCAACGGGGTGCTCAGCGGAGGCCAGTGGAAGCGGGGGCAGAGGGTCTCGGCCGAAGGAGCCGTCACGACGTCGGTCTTCGACCGGTTCGACCTGCAGATCGCCGATATCGATCCGTTGGGGAAAGTCACGACTATGTCCTACGACGCCGCGGGCAGGCTTGTGCGCCGCGTTCGTCCCGAGCACGACGCTGAAGAGTTCGGCTACGATCGGCGCAGCAACCAGACTTGGGCGTGCCGGATCGGCAAGGCGCGCTACCCGGCAAGCTGCAGCACGGGTCAGGGCGATCTGATGACCCTGACGACCTATCTGGAGGAGGCGACGGTGCGCAACTGCGCCGTGCCGGCCACCTGCAACAAGCCGGCCAGCAGTACGACCGCCTCCGGCGCCATCACCGAATACAGCTGGTATAGCTATGGCGAGCTAAAGGAGATTCTCGGTCCGGCAGATGATGAGGCCAAGAAGCCGCTCATCACGGCGACCTATGGCGACTTCAGCGGAACCGGTGGTTCGACGTTCAAGCTGCTCACCGGCAAGGTCGAGAAAGTCAATGATGCGACGAGCATCAGCACGGCCTATGCCTATGATTCCACAAACAAGTTCGTTCTCAGAAGCGTGACGGTCGATCCGGCCGGCAAGAACCTGATCACCTGCCTGAAGTTCGACAAGGTCGGGAACCTGATCGCCCAGACCGATCCTCGCGGGGGGAGCTGCCAATGATGCGGCAAAGCTTGAAGCTGCGTGCGCTCTCTGGCGGGGCGGTGGCGCTTGCGCTGGGCTTGACCTGGGCATCGGAGGGTGTGGCCCAGACCTATTCGGCGGACGCGTTGACCACGTACTACAAGTGGGACGCCGCGCGCCAACTGGTCATGAAGGTCGGACCCGATCCGGACGGCTCGAACCCGCGGCCAAACAACCAGCCGTCCGCCTTGCGCGTGGCTGAGAAGTATACGTACGACGATGACGGCCAACTGGTGCAGACCGATATCGGTACGGTGACGTCTGTGTCGATCGACGGCACGGGCGCGGTCATCGTCGGCGGTTTCCTGGCCAGCAAGACCACGAAATTCAAGTACGATGCGGCCGGCAACAGGACCCAGGTCTACGTCGACGGCGGTACAAGCGCGGCCAGTCTGACCCAGATACGCTACGACGCAGACGATCGTGCGATCTGTTCGACGGTGAGGATGACGCCTGCGAACTTCCAGTCGCTGTACGACGCAGGCACGCTTCCCGATGCGTGCGCCGAACCCCCGGCCGGCGTGGCCAATCCCGATCGCGTGTCCAAGACGGTCTACGACGCCGCTGGTCGGGTTAAGGAAACGGTCGAGGCTGCTGGCACTGACGCCGTGCGCACCTATGCCAAGTATACCTATACCGACAACGGCAAGCAGCAGACGATCACCGACGCCAACGGCAACACCACGTTGCTGCAGTACGACGGTTTCGATCGGCTCTGGCGGCAGTTCTTCCCCAAGACGCTGCGGGGCGCTCTGGAGGCCAGCACCGACGACTACGAAGAGCACCAGTACGACGCCAACGATAATCGCACGCACTTCAAGAAGCGCGACAACTCCTGGATCGATTACGAGTTCGACGCCCTCAACCGAATGACCCGAAAGAGCGGGGCTCGGGTGCCGACGGTCGATTTCAAGTACGATCTGACCGGCAAGGCCAAGTCGACGACCTTCAACAGCAACGGCGACGGCGTATTCTACGGCTACGATACGGCCGGGCGCATGACCACCGAGACGCTGACCGGGCGTCTTGGCGACGGCGCGCAATCCAGCCGCACCCTGACCTACGGCTACGACGCGGCGGGCAATCGCACCTCGCTGGCCTGGCCCGATGGCAATTACCTGTCGAACACGGTCGATGCGGCCGGTCGCTTGACGGCGGTGGCCCTGACGACCAACCCGGCTTTCGTCACCTATGGCTTCGACGATCTTGGTCGAAGGACCTCGGCCAGCGCCTTGAGCGCGACGCGCAATACCGATTGGGCGTTCGATGCGGCCGGCCGCCTGACGGGCCTGACCCACACCTTGCCCGGCCAGACCATCGCCTATGGCTTCGGGTACAACGCCGCCAGCCAGGTGACGCTCAGCACGGTCAGCAACAGCGCCTTCGTCTGGACCGGAACCAATTCCAGCCTGACGGCGGCGGCCGACGGCCTCAACCGCGATGCGGCCATCGCGTCTCTGGGCGGCGGCGGCTGTGCGGTGGCCGGCAAGGGCTATGACTGCAACGGCAACATCACCAACGACGGCTACAACCGCACCTTCGCCTATGACGGCGAGAACCGGCTGACGGCGGTGAACGGCGCCAGCCTGCAATACGATCCGCTGGGCCGCCTGGTCCAACTCACGGCCAACGGCGCGACAACCCAGTTCCTCTATGCCGGCGACAAGCTGGTGGCCGAGTATGACGGGGCGGGCAATCTGCTGCGCCGCTATGCGCCGAGCTATGGCGTCGACGAGGCGGTCATGTGGTGGGAGGGCGCGGGCTTCTCGGATCCACGCACTCTGCACGCGGATCGCCAGGGCTCGGTGATCGCCTCGGTCGCCGGCGCGACGACGGCAATCTACACCTACGGTCCCTACGGCGAGCCCGGTGACAACTGGGGGGCGGGCAGCCGCTTCCGCTACACCGGCCAGATCGCGCTGCCGGAGCTGAAGCTCTATCACTACAAGGCGCGCGCCTATGACCCGGCGCGGGGGTGGTTCCTGCAGACCGACCCGATTGGGTACAAGGATGACCTCAATCTTTATGCCTACACGGGCGGGGACCCGCTCAATAAGAGTGATCCCTCGGGTCTGGCCGGATGTGGGAATTTATCAGGGCCTCAGTGCGATAAGGCGATGGAGGCCCAAACAGCTGCGCTTGCGGCTATTTCAAAGAGCCGCGCCGGCTTGGCGGCTTACAACTCAAGCCCAAAGAGCGCTGCAGGTTCAGCTTTCGGGAAGCAATTTGAAAAGGCTTTCGGGAAAGGGTCTCTTACTGCAACGAATTTAGCAAAGTACGAGAAGGCAATGAACTTCTCAGAAAAATGGCTTCGTGATCCCGGTGTTGCAAAGGGTGGTTCTTTCGACTTCAGAGTTGGGGAAACCGGCGGGCGAGGGGGCACAATTTCGGGGGGCTCTGTTACGTTCTCTCCTGCCTGGTATAAGGCAAACTTAGCTTGGAGGGCGAATGACGCAATTCATGAGCCGCTTCATTTGAATAAGCTAAATGGACTCGGGCTTGGTCGAGATAAGCAGATGGGCGAATATCCTAACCACTACCAGGTGTATGGGGCCTATCACGATGCTTTGCTCGCCACCGTGGATTCTAAAAAGGCTCTGGAGAATGCCGATAATTATTCAAGAATGATGATGGGGGAATTTAAATGATTTTTAGCTGGGCGGCTAAGGGCTTGTTTGTTGTTGTGCTGGCCGCTTCGCTATCATCGTGTGATTTTAATCGGCCTGAAGAGGGCGATTTTAAAATTTATATGACGGAGGCGCGTGCGGCGGATTGCCCTGAAAATTGTAAAAGCCTCGTGCTTTCGCTTAGTGCTGTTAATGAATCTTCTGAGTTGTATTGCATTCCGGGCGAATACTATGGAGACAATGCAGGGGAGAGTGTCGCCATTTTTGTCGGTGGAGCGGCTGAGCCTGTTATGCAGAGTGTGCCTCTGCGGCACGAAGCAAAGGTCTGGAGCGAAGATATCGCGGGCAGGGTGGCCTATGCGCGCGCGCGTCCCAATATAGTTGTTCAGCCGCATCAGAGGCTGTCCTGGGACGTTTCAATAGATAATCGGTTTGAGTTCGAAAAAAGTAGCGGAGTTGTAGATATTTCAATTATTGCCTACCCTTGTGAGGGGCGAAAAAATTACAGTTATGGGCTTATAAAGAAGATTTTGAGATCTAACATTGTTTATTGACGTTCAATTAATATTAAATATATGAAATTTGCTGCTTGAATTACGCTCGCTGTGTGCCGATTGTTTACGGGCGTGGCGAGGTGATGAGAGCAGTCGTCCGATTAATTCGATAATGATCGGTAGATGCATCATCGATGCGGTCGAGTGCGGTTGGTCACCAATGGCCGCTGACCTGACGTCCAAATCACGCAGGCCGCCCACGGTTTGAAAATTGGCGCTATTGCGCTTGCGGTGCGGACTTCCGGATCGGCCGAGAAGGCGCGATCTCGTCCGTGGATGGCGGATTCCGGGCGTCCAGTTGCAGTAGGTGCGCCAGTTGGCAGCCCAAGCCTGTTTTAGGGACAGCTCTAACCTGTACCGACAAAATCCATCCCCCCCTTGCCGCCGTCCCGGGACCGGGTCACTCTCTGTCTTAACAACGATAACATTGTGGGAGGGACGCCATGTCGGGCACGCGCTACGACTACGTCATCATCGGCGCCGGTTCGGCGGGTTGCGTGCTGGCCGCGCGGCTGAGCGAGGATCCGGCGGTGAAGGTGCTGCTGCTGGAGGCCGGCGGCAAGAACGGCTCGGTGCTGGTGCGCATGCCCGCGGGCGTGGGCGAGCTGATCAAGGCCAAGGGCGAGAGCAACTGGGGCTTCTGGACCGAGGCCGAGCCGCATCTCGATGGCCGCAAGCTGTGGTGGCCGCGCGGGCGGGGCCTGGGCGGATCCTCGGCGATCAACGGCATGATCTATATCCGCGGCCACGCGCGTGACTACGACCAGTGGCGGCAGATGGGGCTTTCCGGCTGGTCCTACGCCGAGGTGCTGCCCTATTTCAAACGCTCGGAAACCTTCCACGGCGGCGGCTGCGCCTATCACGGCGGCGACGGTCCGCTGCACGTCTCGGCCGGCGAGTCCGACAGTCCGTTCTACAAGGCGGTGATCGAGGCTGGCCGCCAGGCGGGCCATCCGGTGACCAAGGACTTCAACGGCTTCCAGCAGGAGGGCTTTGGCCCCTACGACCTGACCATCCGCGACGGCAAGCGCTGGAGCGCCGCGGCCGCCTACCTGGCCCAGGCCCTGTCGCGGCCCAACCTGACCTGCCTGACCGAGGCGCGCACCACCCGCATCGTCGTCGAGAACGGCAAGGCGGTCGGCGTCGAGTACGTGATCGGCAAGGGGGCGCAGAAGGCGGTGGCCTATGCTGACGCCGAGGTGCTGCTGAGCGCCGGGGCGGTGCAGTCGCCTCAGATCCTGCAGCTGTCGGGGATCGGCGATCCGGACGCCCTGAAGGCCGCCGGCGTGGCGCCGGTGCACGAGGCGCGGGGCGTCGGCCAGAACCTGCAGGATCACCTGGATGTCTGCCTGTCGTGGACGACCAAGGGGCTGAAGACCGCCTACTCGGCCAACAAGGGGCTGAACAAGCTGGGCGTGGGCCTTTCCTATCTGCTGATGGGCAAGGGCATCGGTCGGCAGAACTTCCTGGAGTCGGGCGCCTTCCTGCGCTCGCGGCCCGATCTGGACCGGCCTGACCTGCAGATCCACGCCGTGCTGGCGATCATGCAGGACCACGGAAAGGTGCTGGTCGAGAAGGACGGTTTCACCCTGCATGTCTGCCAGTTGCGGCCCGAGAGCCGGGGCTCGGTGGGGCTGCATTCGGCGGATCCGTTCGCCGACCCGAAGATCCTGGCCAACTACCTGGCCGCCGAGGAAGACCGCCGGGCCATGCGCGAGGGCGTGCGGATCGGCCGTGACGTCGCCGCCCAGGCCGCGCTCGATCCCTATCGCGACAGCGAGTACGCGCCGGGGGCGGACGTCAGGAGCGACCAGGAGATCGACGCCTGGATCCGCGCCAAGGCCGAGACGATCTATCACCCCGTCGGCACCTGCCGGATGGGGGCGGCCGGCGATCCGCTGGCGGTGGTCGACGACCATCTGCGGGTGCAGGGCCTGCCTGGCCTGCGGGTGATCGACGCCTCGGTGATGCCCACCCTGATCGGCGGCAACACCAACGCCCCGACCATCATGATCGCCGAGCGCGCCGCCGACCTGCTGCGCGGCAAGGCGACCCTGGCGCCGCAGGACGCGCCGGTGTTCGACGGGGTTCCGGCCGCGGCGGCTTGAGAGGGGCGGCTGTGAGAAACGGAAACCTCGTCCTTCGACAAGCTCAGGATGAGGTTTCTCCAGCGCCGTGGTCATGAGTAGTCCTCACCCTGAGCTCGTCGAAGGGCGAGGACTGCGCGCGCTGCCGTTTCGGATAGATCCGTCGCGGAAGCCCAATAGGCCATATTTTGAAGTTTGATTGCGTGTCCGGGTCCGAAGTCGCGCAAGCTTCGGCTCGCTCTCGCACAAGGATCCGCCCATGAGCCAACGCCCCCTCGGCCGCTCCGGCCTCTCGATCGCCCCGCTGGTGTTCGGCGGCAACGTCTTTGGCTGGACGGCGGACGAGGCGACCTCGTTTCGCCTGATCGACGCCTTCGTCGACGGCGGCTTCGACGCGATCGACACGGCCGACGTCTATTCGGCCTGGGTTCCGGGCCACGAGGGCGGCGAGTCCGAGGCGACCATCGGCCGCTGGCTGGCGGCCGGCGGCAAGCGCGACCGTATCAAGATCCTGACCAAGGTGGCCAAGTGGCCCAAGCGTCCGGGCCTGTCGGCGGCCAACATCGTCGCGGCGCTGGAAGACTCGCTGCGCCGGCTGAACACCGACTACGTCGACCTCTACCAGTCGCACGAGGATGACGCGGCCACGCCGATCGACGAGACGCTGGAGGCGTTCGACCGGCTGGTGAAGGCCGGCAAGGTGCGGGCGATCGGCGCCTCGAACTTCTCGCCGGACCGCCTGGAGGCCTCGCTGAACACCTCGGCCGACAAGGGCCTCGTCCGCTACGAGTCGATCCAGCCGAAGTTCAACCTTTACGACCGCGACGAAGTGGAAGGGGCGCTCGCCGAGCTGACGGCGCGCGAAGGGGTGGGGATCATCCCGTTCTACGGCCTGGCCGCGGGTTTCCTGACCGGCAAGTACCGCAGCGAGGCCGACCTGGAGGGCAAGGCGCGCGGGCGCACGGTGAAGGGCTATCTCGACGACAAGGGCCTGCGGATCCTGGCGGCCCTCGACCAGGCGGCCGAGGCGACCGGCGCCACCCAGGCCCAGGTCGCCCTGGCCTGGATCGTCGCCCACCCGGCCATCACCGCCCCGATCGCCAGCGCCACCAGCGTCGCGCAGTTGGAAGAACTGCTGGCGGGCGTGCGCCTGACGCTTTCGCCCGAAGTCATCGCGGCGCTGGACGCGGCGGGGCGGTAGTCGACGGCGGCGGCGCGCTCTAGGCTGGCGGGATGGAGAGTCTCGCTGGCCAGGTGATCGCGATGGTGGCCGAGGATCGCGGAGAGCCGCCCGGCCGGATCCGCCGCGCCTCGCGCCTGCTCGATGACCTGGGCATGGACGGCGACGAGGCCGACGCGTTCTTCGAGGCATTCGGCGCACGGTTCGGCGTTGACCTGGCGCCGTTGCATGCGCGCTGGGATCGCCATTTCGGCCATGAGGTCGAGTGGCGGCTGAGGCTGGCCACGCCCGTGGTGGTGATCCTGCTGACCGTCGGCGTCATCGCCAGGTCGGCCTGGGCGGCCGCGGCGGGCGTTATCGTCCTGACGGTCGCGCTCACCCTGACTTGGCGATCCAGGCGCAGGAACGGGCCTCACCTGCCCGTGACGGTCGGCGACCTGATCGAGGCGGCCGAGACCGGCCGCTGGCCGCTGCGCTACGACGACGCGGTCAAGGTCGACAGGGCGGGTCTCGCGCGCTAGAACTACTTGAGAATAATTCTCAAATAAAGGGCTGCCGCCATGACCGAGCGCAACGTCAACCAGATCTCCGACTGGAACGGCCGCACCGGCGAGCGCTGGGTGGCCAACCAGGCGCGGCTCGACCGCATGCTCAAAGACTATGGCCAGGCGGCGGTCGCCGCGGCGGCTCCGGCGGCCGGCGAGCAGGTGCTGGACATCGGCTGCGGGGCCGGGGCGGGCAGCCTGGAGATCGCCGCCCTGGTCGGACCGTCGGGCGCGGTGCTGGGCGTCGACGTGTCCGAGCCGCTGGTCGCCCGGGCGCGCGAACTGGCGGCCGAGGCGGCCAATGTGAAGTTCCAGGTGGCCGACGCCAGCCGGGCCCTGCTGTCCGTGCAGCAGTTCGACCTCCTGTTCTCGCGCTTCGGGGTGATGTTCTTCGACGAACCCGCAGCGGCCTTCGCCCACATGCGGCGGGCGCTGAAGCCGGGCGGGCGCCTGGCCTTCGTCTGCTGGCGCGGGGCGGGTGAGAACGACTGGGTGCGCCTGCCGATGAAGGCGATCGCGCCGATCGTCGGGCCGCCCGCGTCGCCGCCGCCCGAGGCGCCGGGGCCGTTCTCGTTCGGAGACCAGGCGCGGGTGGAGCGGATCCTGGCCGAGGCCGGCTTTGTCGACGTGGCCTTCACCGCCATCGACCATCCGATCACCTTCGGCGAGGGCGAGACCCGGCAGGCGGCGATCGAGGACGCGGTGGACCTGGCCTTCCAGGTCGGGCCGCTGACGAGGGCCCTGGCCGATCAGCCGGACGCGGTGCGCCAGCAGGCCATGCCGCTGGTGCGCGAGGCCTTCGCGGCCAAGGCCGTGGGCAAAGCGGTGGTGATCGAGGGCGCAGGCTGGGTGGTCACGGCGCGCAATAGTGCGGCCTAAGGGTCGGACGGAGGGGCGCTCCCGCCGTGGCGGCGCTCTCCCGAGCCCCCCTCCGTCCTTCCGGCGTCGTCTCCGGCAAGCCGACGCAAAACCTCCCGCCAGAGCACGGGAGGAAACTCGTATGGCGCCGCCTCAGGCGATCAGGCGGCCGTCCAGGCTGGCGAGGCGCAGGCGCGGGGCCTCGGCGTTGGTGGGGGCCAGGGCCTGGATGCGGCGCACGCCCAGCTCATAGGCGGGCCGACCCATCAGGCGCTGCATCATGGCGATCGGCTGGTAGAGGCCCAGGAACCGGTCGGCCTCGCCGCTGGATCCGGTCATCGGGGCCAGCAGCACCTCCATGCCCACCGAGGCCACGCCGTGGGCGCGGATGTCGGCGGTGACCACGACCGGTTCGCCCCGGCGGCGGGCCACTTCCAGCGCCGACTTCACCTCCAGACGGTGCGACAGCGCCCACATCGACAGCTGGTCCTCGCCGCGCAGGTCGCGGGCGTGCAGGTCGGTGACGAAACCGCCGGCCAGGCGGAAGGGATAGCGCCCGTTCCCGCGCCCGAGGATGAACACCTGGGGCAGAAGGTCGAGGAAATCGCCCGGATCGACGCTGGCGCGCGCCGGCATCCGATCGGCGCCGGCCCGGTTTCGCCAATAGTCTATCAACCGTTCCGTGCTTGGATGGAACATCGTCGTCCCCTTGCGGGTCCTTTCGCGGTCCATTTCGACCGCATGGGGCTTGCTAGGAGAACCGGGCCAGGGGCCCTGTCGTATCGTCTTGGCACAGAGTCGGGGCGTGGCGGGCCCATGGCGCGCTTCTTGCTGGAGAACCGGCCGGAAGACGTCGCTGTGTGAAGGGGAGACGCCATGACGGCGCCGAAACTGACCGTGTCCAAGCTGTGGGTCGCCATCGGGGCGGCCGTGGCCGGACTCTTCGTGGGCGGCGTCGCCTACGCCCAGTGCAACAGCGGCTGCACGCCGACGCCTCCGACCTGCTGCGCGCCTCCGCCCGCGCCCCCGCGCCCGCCCAAGCCGCCGAGCGGCTGCGACAACGGCTGTGGCGGTGGTGGCGGCCACTGGGGCGGCGGCGGCAAGACCAACGTCAACGTGAACGTCAACGTGAACGCCAATGCGAGCGCCAACGCCTCGGTGCGCGCCGGATCGAACGCCTCGGCCGGCGCGACCGTCTATTACGGCGGCGGCGCCCATGGCGGCTACTATTCGGGCCCGCAGCCCACCGGCTACATCCAGGGCCTGAACGTCACCGGCGGCGAAGCCGCGCGCCGCACGGCCTACGAGGCCACCCGCACCCGCTTCAAGCGCGTCGTCGTCCGCGCCGTCTGCCTGGACGACAAGGACATCCCGCACCCGGCCTCGCAGGTCACGCCCGACCGCGAGATCGACGACCTCTATGACGGCGAGCTCTATCGCTGCATCGCCGGCAGCCGCATGCAGTACGTGGTGGGCGAATATTCCGGCCTGATCGACGCCAGCACCGGCGGCCAGACCTATATCTGCGCCAAGAACGAGGCGCTGTATCACGTCCCCGGCGTGCGCGGCGGCCAAGGTGGCGAGGGCGGGACCCTGGTCTGCCGGCCGCAGCGCCCGGCCCGCGACTGCAACGAGCGCTCGCTGCTGCGCCGTTACGGCGCCGGCGTGAAGATCCTGTCGATCCTGACCACCGAGACTTACACCGCCTATCGCGAGGAGACCGTGCGCGAGTCGAGCTCGAGCATGAGCCTCAGCCTCGACGGCGGCGTCGGCGGGGTGGTCTACTGATCGCCTAGAGCAGCGCTTTCCTAAAGCGAAGGTTCAGAAAAGAAGGCCTCCGCCCTGCAGGGCGGAGGCCTTTTCTTTTCTCCTCCCCCGCGCGCGGGGGAGGGGGACCGCGAAGCGGTGGAGGGGGCGAGGCTGGGCGCTGTGCCGGCCGTCGCCCCCTCCGTCACGCTGCGTATCCGCAGCGCGCCACCTCCCCCGTTTTCACGGGGGAGGAGCGAAGTCGGCGACAGCTGAAACCGGCCTCCCTCCGGCCCTTCGGGCCATCTCCCCCAGAGGGGGAGGATCATAACGGTCACTTCTCCGGCCGCACCTCGAAGGTCCAGCTCTTGTCGTCGGCCAGGAAGGTGCGGGCGGCCTTCTGGACGTCGGCGGTGGTGACGCGCTGCAGGCCGGCGATCACCGAGCGGGTGGCGTCCAGCAGGCGCGGGTCGGTCTGGGCGCCCGACAGCGCGCCCAGCCAGTATTCGTTGGTCTCGCGCGCCTTCTCCAGCTGGTCGATGCGCGGCAGCTTGGCTCGTTCGAGCTCGTCGGCGGTGACCGGCTTGTCGCGCAGGTCGGCGGCGATCTGGCGGACGCTGGCGACCACCTGGTCGATCTTCTCAGGCGGAACCTCGACCGAAAGGCCGATATAGCCCCAGCCGGGGAAGGTGGCGTTGTGGGTGGCCGAGACCGAGGGCGAGTAGGTGGCGCCCTGCTTCTCGCGCAGTTCGTCGGTCAGGCGCAGCTGCATCACCGAGGCCAGGACCTGGGTGTTGCGCGAGCGTTGCAGGTCGCTGAACAGGTCGTCCGTCTTCCAGGCCATGAACAGCAGGCCCTGGTCGGCCCGGCCCTTGTGGTGGCGCACCACCGGAACCTTGGACGGGGCGGGGAAGGCGATCTTGGCCGCGTCGGCCGGGGCCGCGACGCCGGTGCGGACGGGCAGGGCGCCGAAGGTCTCGCCGACGGCGGCGATCGCCTTCTCCACCGTGGTGTCGCCGACGACGACGATCTCGATCTGGCCGGTCGACAGCGGAGCGCCCACGGCCGCCTTCAGCTGGTCGATCGAACCGTCGGCGATCTCCTTGCGGTCGGGGAAGGCGAAGCGTTCGTCGCCGGGGTGCATAAGCGACGACAGGTCGCGTCCGACCACGCCGCTGCTGGTGCGCTCCAGCTGGTCGTGGATCGTGCCGTAATAGGTCTTCACGCGGTTGAAGGCCTCGGGCCGCCAGCCGGCGTCCGACGCATAGGCCGCCAGCACCTGCAGCTCGGTGGACAGGTCCTCGGGCCGGGTGCGGCCCGACAGCACGAAGGCGTCGTCCTCGACGCCGAGGCCGGCGTTCCAGACCTTGCCTGTCAGCACCTGCTCCATGTCCTGGGCGGTGATCTGCTTGAGGCCGCCTTCGATCATCGACGAGGCCGACCACAGCGGGCTCTGGCCGGTCTTGGACAGGTCGAGCAGGCCGTTGCCGATGCGGGCCTTCACCAGGATCTGGTCGTCGCGGAACTTGGTCGGCTTGACGGTCAGGCGCACGCCGTTCTCGAAGCGCACGAAGACGGCGTCCAGATCGGTGACGTCCTTCTGCTCGGCCACCTTGCCGGTCGGGCCGAACACCGCATAGGGCCAGTTGGTGGCGACAGGCGCGGCAGGCGGGGCGACCGGGGTCTTGCCGGCTTCCTGGTAGGCGGCGGTGACCGCCGCCTCGCCGCCGTCGATGGCGGTGGGCGTGGGCAGCACGATCAGCGGCCCCTGGCCGGCGAACAGCGACTTTACGGCGGCCGACACCGTGTCGGCCTTCAGGTCCTTGGTGATGGCTTCGAAGGCGGCCAGGTTCTGCGACGGGCTGGTGGGCACCTCGCGGTCGCCCAGCGCGCCGACGATCTGGCCGGCCAGGGCGGGCGTGCGCTGGGTGGCCTCGCCGGCGGCGGCGGCTACGTAGGAGGCGCGCATGGCGGCGATCTCCCGGTCCAGTTCGTCCTGGCGCACGCCGAACTGCATCAGCCGGCGCTGTTCCTGGTCGAGCACCTGCAGGGCGGTCTTCCAGCCGCCCGGCTTCACCTGGGCGAACAGGCCGTTGATCTGGGCGGCGTGATACTGGTCGTTGCGCAGGGCGCCGGCCGAGATGAACGGCGGCTCGGCGCTGCGGGTCAGGGCGCGCAGGCGGCGGTTCAGCACCGCCATGCCCAGCGACTCCAGCATGTATTCGCGGTCGGACGCCTTGCTCTCGACGCGCAGGTCGGGCGATTGCACCCAGCCCAGCTGGACGGACTCGCCCGAGCCCGGCTCGACGATGACCTTGGCGGTCAGGCCCCGCTGGGCGATGGCGCCCAGGTCGGGACGCTTGCCCGGCTCGCCCTGGCCTTTCCAGTCGCCGAAGCGGGCCTTGATCTTGGCCTCCATGGCGTCGACGTCGAAGTCGCCGACAGCCACGAACACCGCGTTCTCGGGGCGATACCAGGCCTGGTAGAAGTCGCGGATGCGCTGGGCCGGGGCGGTGGAGATCACGTCGGTCGTGCCGATCGGCAGGCGCGAGGGCGGGCGCTGGCCTTCAAGGTTGAAGGCGAAGCCCTGCTTGAAGACGCGATAGCCGGGGCTGTCGCGGGTGCGCTCCTCCGACAGCACCACGCCGCGCTCGCGGTCGACGGCGGCCGGGTCGATGGTCAGTTCGCCGGCCGCCTCGCGCAGCAGCATCATGGCGTCGTCCACCGTGCCGTCGTCGGTCTTGGGCAGGTCGAGGGTGTAGGTCGTCTCGTCGAAGCTGGTCGAGGCGTTGGTGTCGGCCCCGAAGGCCAGGCCCCGGCGCTCGAGGATCTTGACCATCTCGCCTTCGGGCACGTTCTTCGACCCGTTGAAGGCCATGTGCTCGAGGAAGTGGGCCAGGCCCTGCTGGTCGTCGGCCTCCATCAGCGAGCCGGCGTCGAACCACAGGCGCAGCGCGCCCTGGCCGGGCGGGGTGGCGTTCTTGCGGATGGCGTAGCGCATGCCGTTCTCCAGCACGCCGAAGCGGATGGCCGGGTCTACGGCGACGTCCGAGATCTCGTGCGGCCACTGGCCGGGCTTGAGGTCGGAGAACTGGGGTCCCGTGGTCTTGGCCGGCGCCTGGGCCGGGGGCGCCTTGGGCGGGGTCGGGGCCCCGGCCTGCGCGTCGTCCTTCTTGCCCGAGCCGGGCATGACCGAGGAGAGGGTGGAGCAGGCGGTGAGCGCCAGGCCGGCGGAAACGACGAGCGCCAGGCGCGAGACAGAGATCATGGAGACCGTTCGATTACCGGAAGTGTCGGGGCGGCAGCTAAGCCCTCGCGCGTGGCGCAAGCAAGGCCGTGCGGCGGCGAAGTCGGCGTTGCGCGCTTCAGAATTGCAACATCCGCGCGCCTGGCCTGTGGGAAACTCGGCGGGCCGTCTTGCGGAACAGAGACCGGCCGCCCACTCCCTAAGGGGCCGGAGCGCGTCCGGCGACGAGGGAGTGCGTCACATGCGTCTTTGGCTTGCGGGCGTCGCCGCCCTGGCGGTTCTGTCGGGGGCTCCGGCCCTGGCCCAGGCGCGTCCGGATCCCGCCGTTCTGGCCCAGACGCCGGATGCGGCTGTTTCTGCCCGCATCGACGCCGTGCTCGACCGCGCCATCGCCGACCAGCGTCTGGTGGGCGCGGTGGTGCTGGTCGCCCGCGACGGAAAGCTCGTCTATCACCGCGCCGCCGGCCTGGCCGACCGCGAGGCCAAGGCGCCGATGCGCGAGAACACCGTCTTCCGCCTGGCCTCGGTGACCAAGCCCTTCGTCAGCGTGGCGATCATGCGGCTGGCCGAAGAGGGCAAGCTTTCCCTGGCCGATCCGGTGACCAAGTGGCTGCCCGACTTCAAACCGGCCCTGGCCGACGGCTCCACGCCCGAAATCACCCTGGGCCAGCTGCTCAGCCACACCGCTGGCCTGACCTACGGCCTCTCCGAAAAGGCCGACCATCCCTACCACCAGCTGGGCGTTTCCGACGGCCTCGACATCTCGGGCCTGACGCTGGACGAGGACGTGGCCCGCATCGGCAAGGGGCCGCTGGCCTTCGCGCCGGGCTCGGCCTGGCGCTATTCGCTGGCCATCGACGTGCTGGGCCTGGTGGCGCAGAAGGCCGACGGTCATCCGCTGCCGCAGGTGGTGGCGCGCACCGTCACCGGTCCGCTGGGCCTGAAGGACGCCGGCTTCCAGGCGAGCGACCCGGCTCGCCTGGCCACGCCCTACGCCAACGCCAGCCCGGCCCCGACGCGGATCACCGACAACCAGGACGTCTCGCTGGGCGCCACCGCCGTGCGCATGGCCCCCAGCCGCGCCGTCGATCCGACCGCCTTCCCCTCGGGCGGAGCGGGCATGGTCGGCACGGCCGGCGACGTGCTGGCCCTGCTGGAAGCCGTGCGCACCGGCGGCGGCCCGATCCTGTCGGCCGCCAGCGTCCAGGCGATGACCGCCGACCAGGTCGGCGTCAAGGCCGCGACCCAAGGCCCCGGCTGGGGCTTCGGCTACGGCTGGGCGGTGCTCGACGATCCCGCCATCGCCAAGACCCCGCAAGGCGCGGGGACCCTGGCCTGGGGAGGGGTCTATGGCCACAACTGGTTCGTGGATCCCAAGGCCAAGCTGACCGTGGTGCTGCTGACCAACACCGCCTTCGAAGGCATGAACGGCCAGGTGACGCGCGAGCTGCGCGACGCCGTGTACGGGCGGTAGGGGGCGGCGCCGGGGGGGGGGGGGGGGGGGGGGGGGGGGGGGGGGGTGGGGGGCGGCGCCGCCCCCCTCCGGCCCTCCGGGCCACCTCCCCCAGAGGGGGAGGATCCGACGCTTCGCCAATCAGATGCTCCCCCTGAAGGGGGAGCTGTCGCGGAGCGACTGAGGGGGGCGTTGCCCCTAGTTCGATCTCACATAGAACGCCGCGTCGTTGCCGACCGCGCGGGCGCTGCTGGTCACCGAGCGGGCCGAGCCGGTGACGGTGGTGGTGGCGCGCGAGGAGACGTCGGCGTTGTTGGTCTGGGTGTTGCTCGTGGTCATCGAGCCGCCGCAGGTTCCGCAGACATAGCCGCCCACCGAGTTACCGGCCGCGCTGGCGCGGGCGCCGATGTCGTAGCCGTCGTGGCCTTCGGCGCTGGCGATCACCTCGACGCCGCCGCCGTCGTTGGTCTGGACGTTGTCGAGCACCAGGGCCGCGCCGGTGTTGCTGACGACCGCTGCGTTGCCCACCCCATAGGCGCTGCTGCCCGCCGCGCCGAACTGGTAGGACGTGGTCTCGGCCTGCGAGCGCACATAGGCGGTGTTATACTGGTGGTTGGCCACGTCGAGCAGCGGGCCGACATTGGTGGCGTTGAGATTGTTGCCGGCCGCCGAGGTCGAGGTCTCGGTCAGGTAGGCGTTGCCGTAGGCGGTGAACTTGCTGGCCTGCACCAGGTCGGCGGTGTTGCCCTGGTCGGTGATGACGCGGGCGGCCGACTGGTTGGCGCCGTCGATGTCGATGTGGTTGCCCGCCGCCGTGCCGGCCACGGTCGAGGTTCCGCTGACGTACTGCACGATCGCGCCGCCGTCGGCCATGACGTCGCCCGAGTTGGCCTGGCTGATCCGCGCCCCGGCCGCGCCGTTCTGAAGCCACAGGCCCTGGGTGTTGCCGGTGGCCTGGGTGTCGATCGCGAGGTCGCCGGCCCGGGCGGTCTCGCCCTCGACCTGGCCGCGGGCGGTGACCGCACCGCTGTTGGTCTGGACCATGAAGCCGCGGTAGGTCGCTTCTTCCGCCCCGGCGTTGCCGAAGTTGCCGGCCGCCTGGGTGGCGACGGTGCTCGATGCGCCCATCGAGCCGGAGGCATTGACCACGGCATGGCCGTAGACCGAGCCCTGGTTCACCTGGTTGGAGGTGGCGTCGACGTCGACGCGCGAGCCGGCGATGCCGACATTGTTGCCGGTGGCCGAAGTCGACGCGCTGACGCCTTCCTGGACGGTGACGACGTTCAGGGTCTGCTCGCTGAAGATGTCGCGCAGGTTCAGCTGGTCGTTGAGAGCCTGGCCCTGGGCGAAGGCGCTAGTAGCGGCCGCGACGCACAGAGGGATCGCTGCGATCGTTCCAGCGAGACGGATCTTCGCGGGTCTGCGCATTGTTGCTTCCCAGGTTGTTGTAGGCGGGCGTGAAGGCGCCCGTGACGCCGACGGTGTCGGCCCCGAAGGGGTCGGACTGCAGGCAGCTTTGCGGACCCGGCATGCCGTAGAGGTTGGCGCTCATCTCGACGACCGAGCGCTCGATCAGCGAGCGCACGGCCAGCTGCACCGGCTCCAGCGCGCCCTTGCCGGCCGACAGGTCGAACAGGTTGTTGTTGGCGAAGGCGAAGATGCCGGCGCTGACTTCGCGGCCGATCACCTGCTTCTGGTAGGAAATGACGTCTTCGACCACCAGGGTGCGGCTGTTGATCAGGCGCAGGTCCATGGCGATGTTCATCACGAACACGCGACGCTTGAAGTTGGCCTTCAGCCCGTCGGTGTCGAGGTCGCCGCCATAGAGGTCGGCGCCCGCCGAATGGATGTTGTAGTTCAGCTCGGTGACGCCGCCGACCAGATAGAAGTCCGAGCCCGCGACCTGGCCGGCGACGATCTTGCGATAGTCGGCCGGGGCGTCCGGCGTCGGGGCCGGGCGGTCGGAGATCAGCTTGTTGTTGGCGTACTTCAGTTCGAGTTCCGACACCGAGGTGTCGAAGCGCTCGACCATCGGCATGCCGGCCTTGGCGAAGGCGGTCATCGCCATCAGCGAAGCGCCTTGCGTGACCTTGCGGCCCGAACCGTCGGACTCTTCCTTGCCGGTGTAGTCGGCGATGCGGCCCACCGCGATGCGCGGAGCCGCGACGCGGTTCTGCCGGGCGTAGCCGGCCAGGCAGTTCAGCGCCGTCGAATAGGGGGTGGGGTTGGCCGTGACCGGCGCCGTGCCGATCGGGCGGGCATAGTTGCCAGCGTCCAGGCGCTTGGGCACGCCGCCGCCGCAGGCGCTGAGCGCCGTGCAGGCCGCCGCGACCATCAGGAAGACGCGCTTAGTTGCCATTGGAGACACCGCCGTTGGTCGACGCGCCGGCGCTGACATTGCCGTTGTTGACCTGGTTGGAGTTGACGATCACCGTGTTGTTGTTGCCCTGGGTGATGACCGTCAGGTTGTTGCCGATCGCGGTCGAGCCGGAGAAGCCGCCCAGGCTTCCGACGCCCGAATAGCTGTCCAGCGAGCCCGACGAGCTGCGGCTGGAATAGACGCTCTGGTCGCTGCCGGTCAGCATGACGCCGTCGACGATGACGCGATTGCCGTTGGCGTCGCGGGTCGAATAGTCGACGACGTGGTTTTCCTGGCCGGCGACGCGGCCGTAGCCGGCGTTGTAGGACGCGGAGTTGCTGCTCATGGACTGGGCCATGGCCGGAGCGGCGTCCAGGATCAGCACGCCGGCGAGGGCGGCGACCGCGCCGAGGGCCCGAACCAGGGGCTTGTTGTTCTTCTTTGAGGCCATGACGGGCTCCGCGACTGTCTGTCCGGGGCTTGCAAGCAACCCCCGTGCCAAAACCGGACACGTCACCATAGGCGGTAAGGTATCCAGAATTGGTTAAACGCGGCGCAGGCGGCGCCTGGGGCGCGCCATGACGCGGGTCGCGCCGTTCCACCATTGATCCCGACGCGGGTTTGCGAGACCTTCGTTATGCAAGTGCGATCAGGGAGGATTGCGTTTTGTTGGTGTCTCAGATCCTGAAGACCAAGGGCGACCTCGTATTCACCGCCTCGCCCCAGGAAACTGTCGGCGCGGCCGCGGCGCTTCTGCACAGCCGCAAGGTCGGCGCCATGGTGGTGCTGGAAGCCGACGAGTCCATCGCCGGCATACTGTCCGAGCGCGACATCGTGCGGCAGATCGCCAAGGAGGGCGCGAGCGCGCTGTCCAAGCCGATCTCGGCCTGCATGACGCGCGACGTGATCTTCGCCCAGCCCGACGAGAGCGTCGACGACCTGCTGGCCAAGATGACCGACCGCCGCATCCGCCACCTGCCGGTGGCCAAGGGCGGACGCCTGGTGGGCATCATCTCGATCGGCGACCTGGTGAAATACAAGATCCAGGAAGCCCAGGCCGAAGCCGACGGGCTGAAGGCCTATATCGCCGCCGGCTGACGGCGGGATCTTCGCGAAGGCGAAGGGCGCTCCCTGATAGGGAGCGTGGAAGCAGGCTCGTCCTCGTCGAGGGCGGGCCTTTCTCGTGCCCGCTCTATAGAAGGAGAGGGATCAGCCGATCAGCTCTGCGCCCTGGCCGGTGACCGCGTCGGCCAGGCTGTAGCCCTCGAGCACGGCGGCGGTGGCGTCGCGGGCCCGCAGCAGCGCCTCGCGCAGGGCGCAGGTGGCCAGGTCGCTACAGTCCTCGCAGCGGCGGAAGGCGGTGCGGCTGACGCAGGGGGCCAGAGCCAGGGGGCCGTCGACCATGCGGATGATCTCGGCGAAGCTGATCTCCTCGGCGGGACGGGCCAGCAGATAGCCGCCGAACTTGCCGCGCCGGCTGGTCACCAGCTTGTGGCGGGCCAGGCCCAGCAGGATGGCTTCGAGGAACTTGCGCGGAGCATCGGCGCGCAGGGCCAGTTCGCCGGCCGTGACCTGCTCTTCCGCGCGGGCCAGTTCGACCATGGCGCGCAGGGCGTAGCGGGCTTTCTGGGACAACATCGGCGGCGTCTCTCCTTATAGAGCGCTCTATGGAGGCAGCATGGCGGGGTGCGCAAGCGGTTCCGCTTGATGAGGCCGGGGACGCATCCTGGCGATTCCATGCACAGATCCGCTCACAGCTAACCGGCGGGGGTGGGCAAAATTGGGTTGCGGCCGGGCAGGGGGCTGTCTAGAAGCCGCACCTCGCCGCGGGGGACACGCTTCGCCGCTCGGAAATGAAGGTTTCGACTTGCATTTCGAGCGCTGGATCGCTAAGTTCCGCGGCCTCAATCGACTCGGGCAGCTGGATTGCCGACGGCCTA
>NZ_JBMDIW010000046.1:0-24442 GCF_057808875.1 Caulobacter sp. FG7 | reverse complement strand
GGGCGGCCGCCTGCGCGCCGGCGCGGGTCGCCCTGGCCGCCAGGAAGCCGCGCGCCAGGGCCGAGACCAGGGCCAGCGCCAGGAAGGGCAGGGCTTCAGCCAGGCTGCGGGTCAGGGCGTCGATCCCGAAGGCCAGGCCGGCGGCGAAGCCGGCCGCCCCGGCCACGTCGGCCAGCCGCCAGGCGGCAGCGGCGCGGCTGAACGCGGAGGTTGTCCTGTTCAAGCTTCGCAGCCACGGGCGCGCGAGCGTGAGGATATCGGTCTCGACGGGGGTCCGAACGGTCATGGCCAGGCTTTAGCGCTCCATCGTGCAAAGGCCTTGATCCGCATCAAAGACCCCTATCGGAAACACGCCTAAGGCGAGATGCTCGTGCGGCGCGACCGATCGCCGTCCGACACCGGAGCTACGCATGGATCCCGCCGTCGTCGATTTATCCCGCCTGCAGTTCGCCCTCACGGCCCTGTACCACTTCCTCTTCGTGCCCCTGACGCTGGGGCTGTCCTTCATGTTGTTCATCATGGAGGCGGTCTACGTCATGACCAAGCGCCCGATCTGGCGCACGGTCACCAAGTTCTGGGGCGCGCTGTTCGGCATCAACTTCGTCCTGGGCGTGGCCACGGGCCTCACCATGGAATTCCAGTTCGGCATGAACTGGTCGTACTACTCGCACTATGTGGGCGACATCTTCGGCGCCCCGCTGGCCATCGAGGGCCTGATGGCCTTCTTCCTGGAAGCCACCTTCGTGGGCCTGATGTTCTTCGGCTGGGACAAGCTGAAGCCGGTGACCCACCTCCTGGTCACCTTCCTGGTGGCGCTGGGCACCAACCTGTCGGCCCTGTGGATCCTGGTCGCCAACGGCTGGATGCAGAACCCGGTGGGCGCGGCCTTCAATCCCGACACGATGCGGATGGAGGTGACCGACTTCAAGGCGGTGATCTTCAACCCGGTGGCCCAGGCCAAGTTCGTGCACACCGTCAGCGCCGGCTACACCATCGCCGCGGTCTTCGTGCTGGGCGTTTCGGCCTTCTACCTGCTCAAGGGCCGGTGGACGGGCGTGGCCAAGCGCTCGATGACCGTCGCTGCCGCCTTCGGTCTCGCGTCCGCCCTGTCGGTCGTCGTCCTGGGCGACGAGAGCGGCTACGCCCTCACCGACAACCAGAAGATGAAGCTGGCGGCCCTGGAAGCCATGTGGGAGACCGAGCCCGCGCCGGCCGGCCTGACCGCCATCGGCATCCCCAGCCTGGCCGATCGCAAGACCCACGCCGAGATCAAGATCCCCTACGTGCTGGGCCTGATCGCCACCCGCAGCGTCGACAAGCCGGTCGAAGGCATCTTCGAACTGGTGGCCACGGCCGAGGATCGCATCGAGCGCGGCGTCGTCGCCTATGACGCGCTGGAGAAGCTGAAGGCCAATCCGCAGGACCTGGCCGCCCGGGGCGTCTTCGAGGCCAACCGCCGCGACCTGGGCTACGCCCTGCTGCTCAAGCGCCACGTCGAGGACCCGCGCACGGCCTCCAAGGAGCTGATCGCCAAGACCGCCTGGGACACCGTGCCCAACGTACCGGTGATGTTCTGGGCCTTCCGCATCATGGCCGGCACTGGCCTCCTGATGATCGCTCTCTTCGCCACCGCCTTCGTGCTGGTCACCCTGCGCAGGCACGAGACCAAGTGGTTCCTGCGCCTGGCGGTGCTGGCCATCCCGCTGCCCTGGATCGCCACGGAGCTGGGCTGGGTGCTGGCCGAGGTCGGGCGTCAGCCCTGGGCCGTGGAAGGGGTCCTGCCCACCTTCCTGGCGCCCTCCAGCCTCAGCGTTCCCCAACTGATCGCCAGCATCGTCGGCTTCACCCTGCTCTACGGCGCCCTGGCGGTGGTCGAGGTCGGGCTGATCTTGAAGACCATCAAGAAGGGTCCGTTCGCCGAACAGGACGCCTTCCCCCCGGAATCCGGCGCGCCCGTCGTCGCCGAAGCCGTCGCCTAAAGGAGACCGCTAGATGGAACTCCCCCTCGACTACCCGACCCTCCGCCTGATCTGGTGGGGCCTTCTGGGCGTGCTGCTGATCGGCTTCGCCCTGACCGACGGCTTCGACATGGGCGTCGGCGCCCTCTTGCCCTTCATCGGCCGTAACGACGACGAGCGCCGCACGGTTATCAACACCGTCGGCGCCACCTGGGAAGGCAACCAGGTGTGGTTCATCACCGGCGGGGCGGCGATCTTCGCGGCCTGGCCGATGGTCTATGGCGCCAGCTTCTCGGGCTTCTACCTGGCCATGTTCCTGGTGCTGTCGGCGATGATCATGAGGCCCGTCGCCTTCAAGTACCGGTCCAAGAGGCCCGACGCCAAGTGGCGCTCGTTCTGGGACTGGTCGCTGTTCGTCGGCAGCTTCGTGCCGGCCCTGGTGTTCGGCGTCGCCGTCGGCAACGTGCTGCAGGGCGTGCCGGTCCACCTCGACAGCGACCTGCGCAGCACCTACCACGGCCACTTCTTCGAACTGTTCACGCCCTTCACCCTGGTCTGCGGCCTGCTGTCGACCGCGATGCTGGTGCTGCACGGCTCGGCCTGGCTGGCGGTGAAGGCCGAGAAGGGGCCGATCGTCGACCGCGCCCGCAAGTTCGGCCTGGTCGCCGGGATCGCCAGCATCGTGCTGTTCGCCCTGGGCGGCCTGCTGGCCATGCGCCTTGGCTTCCGGGTCGAGGGCCTGGTCGATCCGGCCGGTCCGTCCAACCCGCTGCGGGCCACGGTGGTCGCCGCGCCGGGCGCCTGGTTCGACAACTTCGGCCGCTATCCGTGGATGACCATCGCGCCCGTGCTGGGCTTCGTCGGCGCGGCCTTCGCGGCCTTCGGCCTGTGGAAGCGTCAGGAAGGCCTGGCCTTCGGCGGCTCCTCGGCCTCGGCCGCCGGCATCATCGCCACCAGCGGCCTGTCGATGTTCCCGTTCATCCTGCCCAGCACGGTCGACGCCCATTCCAGCTTCCTGGTGTGGAACGCCTCGTCCAGCCACACGACCCTGTTCATCATGCTGGTCGTGGTGGTGGTGCTGATGCCGGTGGTGCTGGCCTACACGGCCTTCGTCTACCGGGTGCTGTGGGGCCGCACGAGCAGCGCCGCCCTGAAGACCGACCCTGCCCTCTACTGAGAAAGGACCCTGGATCATGTGGTACTTCACCTGGGTTCTCGGCCTCGGCCTGGCCCTCGCCTTCGGCGTCCTCAACGGCGTCTGGTACGAGTTCAACCTCACCGACGAAGGCGATACGGGTCTTTCCGAGCCCTGATCTCGCCGACCGCGTGAACGCGCTGACCGCCGTCCCGGCTCCGGGGCGGCGGTTTTGCGTTGCGTGGTTGCGGCTGTCGCAAACGGCGCCGCCAGATCGTCCTCCAGGAGGACTCATGGTGAACAGGCGCAAGCTGATGCTCAGCCACGAGGGCGTGAGGATCTATCACAGCTGGAAAGGCGGCCGGGCGCTGACCTGGTGGTACGCCCTGGCGCCCGACCATGACGCCGAGGGCGGCGGGCGCGACTTCGACATCCGCAGGCTGCCCGAGGCCTATCTGAGCGGTCTCGACCTCGACATGGCCCGCGTGGCCGACGCCGCGCAGACCCTCAAGGCCTACGAGCGCATGCTCGACGTCCACCGCGAGGTGCTGCGCCGGGCGATCGACGCCCGCCACGACTTCGAAGCCAGCGTCGCGCGCGACCACCGCAAGGGCGGCGCCTGGGCCTGGCTGCGGCGGGTTATGGCGCGCTAGATCGTCTTCACCGCCTTGGCGTGGTCGCGGATGATGGCCAGGGTCGAGGCGTCGGCGTCGAACACGCCGAACAGGCCCTGCTCCTCCTGCGGGGGATCGCCGACGTAAGAGCGGTCGCCCTTCTTGAACCAGGCGTCGGCGTGCTGCGCGCGGCCCTCGCCGTTCCAGGCCCAGAAGTTGACGCCCGCCGTCGGGCCGCCGGCCTTCATGTCGGCCTCCACCTCGTCGAACACCATCCTGTAGAAACGGTCGCGGAAGGTGACCGGCGAGCCGGGCGCGAAGCCGCGGCCGTCGCGGATCAGGCCGAACTCCTCGATGGTCAGCGGTTTGCCCATCGACTTGGCCAGGGCGATGTGGCGGCGGATGTAGTCGCGCGAGCGGGCCGCGCCGGCCTCATAGGTCGAGGGCTGGTCGGTCATCGAGATCCAGCTCCAGTTGTTGGGCCAGACGTGCAGGGTCAGGTAGTCGATGGCCGGGGTCTTGTGGCTCTCTACCACGCAGGCCTCGCTGCCGAGGCACCCCATGTCGCCCTCGCTGCCGCTGGAAACGAGGTGGTTGGCGTCGATCGACTTGATGAAGCGCGCCGTGCCGTCGATCCAGGCGTCGTAGGCGGGGCGGTTGGCCTTGCCGAATTCCTCGCTGCCGGCCGGGCGCGGCTCGTTGGCCAGCTGCCAGGCCATGATCGTGGGATCGTCGCGATAGGGCTTGCCGGTGACGGTGCTGGTGCGGCCGACCAGGGTCTTCACATAGTGGCGGAAGAGGGCGTTGGCCTTTTCGTCGGCATAGAAGCGGGCCGAGTAGTCGGCGAAGGCGGGCCAGGGGTGGGCCGGGTCGCCCTGCTGGAACCAGGTCCCGTTGCCGGTCCAGTTCAGATAGGCCGGCATGCCGCCCGACCAGTCCCAGAAGTTGTTGACGTAGATGACGGCCTTCATGCCGCGCTTGCCCATCTCGGCCAGCAGCACGTCCAGGCCCGTCAGCAGGGTCTGGTCGTAGTCCTCGCCCGGGCCGCGGAAGGTGGGATCCATGGCCACCTTGGCCGGCGAGCGCTCGCCCGCGCCCAGGACGCGCAGGTTGGTGACGCCCAGCGATTGCAGCTTGTCGAGTTCACGGGCCAGGCGCGCATGGTCGCCGAAGGCGGCCGGGGCCCCCAGCCAGGCGCCGTACCAGAGGTTGGCGCCGACGAAGCGATAGGGCTTGCCGTCGAGGCTCAGGCGGCCGTCCTCGACCTTCACGAAGCCCTTCCGCGCCGCGGCCAGGGTCGGAAGGGCGGCCAGGCCCGTCGTCAGGCCGGCCGCGCCGGCGGCCAGGATCGCACGTCGCGAAAGCATTCCCGGTGTCTCCCCACTTGTGATTTGCGGGGACGTTAGCGGAGCCTGGCGGGCGCGGTCCAGCGATTAAATAAAATTGATGAAGTTAATCGGCGTGCTTGTGGGCGGGCTTGGCGGCGTGGGCCACGGTCCAGTCGACAATGGCGTTCACGGCCGACGGGGCCAGGGTCTCCTCGATCTCGGCGTATTCGGACGGCGCGCCGGTCTTGGCCGTCTGGAACAGGTGGTTCAGGCCCGGCAGAGGCAGGATGGTCACGTCCCTGTTGCCGGCCAGGGCGGCCTTGATGGCCGGCAGGTTCTCGGCGGCCGAGACCTGCACGTCCTTCTCGCCGTTGACGGCCAGGACCGGCGCCTTGACCTGCTGCAGGTAGCCGGCCGGATCGAGGCTGAGGAAGGTCTTGAACCACGGGGTGGCGAAGCGTCCGAACCCGGCCTCGGCCGCTTCGGGCGGCATGCCCTGCTCGGCCAGCAGCGAGGCCAGGCGAGGCTTGAGCTTGGCGGTGTCCGGCTCGGCGACGACCATGTCGCTGACCTTGGCGATCAGCTTGACCTGCTGGTCGATCATCGCCGGCGGGGCGCCGCCGGCCAGGGCGATGTCGCGGCTCTGGCTCTGCATCACCTTGGCCCCCGGCAGGCCGGTGCCGGCCATCAGCACCACGAAGGCGATCTTGGGGTCCTTGGCCGCGGCGATCGGGGCGATCAGCCCGCCTTCGCTGTGGCCGATCAGGCCTATGCGGGCCGGATCGACGTCCTTGCGGCCGCGCAGGAAGGCCACGCCCGCCTCCACGTCGGTGGCGAAGTCCAGGCTGGTGGCGGCCTTCAGTTCGCCGCGCTCCGAGCCGCCGGCGCCGCGGTCGTCGACCCGCAGCACCGCCACGCCCTTGCGGGTCAAGGCGTCGGCCAGCACCAGGAAGGGCTTGTGCTCGAACAGGGTCTCGTCGCGGTCCTGCACGCCCGAGCCGGTGATCAAAACGGCGACGGGGTAGGGGCCTTCGCCCGGCGGCAGGGTCAGCGTCCCCGCCAGTTTCAGGCCCGAGGCCGGATTGACGTACGACACCTCCTCGGCGCGGTAGGGGAACGGCGGCTTGGGCGTCTGCGGGCGATTGGCCGGGGTCACCGCCGGCGGCGTACGGCTCATGGCCAGCGGCAGGCTGGCGCCGCCTTGCAGCCACTGGCCGGCCAGGCTCTTGCCGTCGGCCGACAGCTGTCCTTCGAAGCTGGCCGGCGGATAGATCAGGGTCAGGCGCGCCTTGCCGTCGGCGAGGCTGGCCGTGGCCTTCAGGCCCATGGCGCCCTGGGCGGGACTGTCGACCTTCGCGGTTCCGTCGGCCTGGACGTGGAACACCAGCGGCAGCTTGGTCGGTCCCACCTGCAAGGTCCCGTACCACTCGCCGACGAGCGGCTCGACCTGGGCGGCGGCGATGGCGGGCGCCAGCAGCGCGGCGGCGATCACGGCGGACGGCAGGAAACGCATGGCTCGAAGCTCCCCGGGAAACTGCACCGGAGATTGTGCATGTCGGCGGGCGGCCGTCTACCGCTGCTCCAGGCCGTGCCAGATCCGGGTGATGGTCACGTGCTGGCCTTTTGACTTGAACGAGAAACTCAGGGGCCAATCAACATTCAGGGTCTTTCGCCATTTCTAACCGAGCATCCCCGCGAAGGCGGGGATGCTCGGTTTGGGGATGGATGAATGTCTAGCCACGCCAGCGATCGGTCGAACGATGACGCGCGAGCAGGCGATCGCGCACGACTGCCCAAGGTATGGCTTCCTCGTCACCGGCCTCGACGGCGTCGGCGATTGCCTCGTCTATGGCGGGGTCGGGATCGATCTCTTTGAAGGGCGAAGCGGCGATGTCGCGATCGATCAGCGACATCACATAGTCGACGAGCGACATGTCGAGCATGGCCGCCAGGGGGCGAGCCGGAAGGCGCGTTCTTCGTCAATATGGATGTCGAAGCCGTCGGCCATGGGCGAAGGGTCTCGCCCATGGCCGGAGAGGTCAAGATCAGAGATTCAGCAGCGCCGGGTCGCCGCCCTGGGCGGTGATGTTGACGCTGAGCGCGCGCTCGACGGCGAAGCGCAGCAGGGCGTGGGGGCCGCCGGCCTTGGGGCCGGTGCCCGACAGGCCCTCGCCGCCGAACGGCTGCACGCCGACCACCGCGCCGGTCATGGTGCGGTTGATGTAGGCGTTGCCGGCCGGAACCAGGCGCACCACCTCGTCGGCGAAGGCCTGGATGCGCGAGTGCACGCCCAGGGTCAGGCCGTAGCGACGGGCCGCCAGGGCGCCGGCCACCTGCTCGAGATCCTCGGGTTTGTAGCGGACCACGTGCAGGATCGGGCCGAACACCTCGCGCTCGAGGAAGTCGGCGGCCGGGATCTCGGCCAGCACCGGACCGAAGAACGTGCCGCCAGCCGGGGCCTCCAGCGCGTGCAGCACCTTGGCCTCGTGCTTGAGGCGGGCCAGATGCTTTTCGAGCGCGTCCTTGGCGTCGGCGTCGATCACCGGGCCGACGTCGGTCGAGGCGTCGGCCGGGTCGGCGACGACCAGGGCGTCCATCGCGCCCTTCAGGCCCTCGATGATGTGCTCGGCGGTGTCGGTCGGCAGGAACAGCAGGCGCAGGGCCGAGCAGCGCTGGCCGGCCGAGCCGAAGGCGCTGACGATGACGTCGTCGATCACCTGTTCGCGCTGCGCCGTCGTGTCGACGAACATGCCGTTGAGGCCGCCGGTCTCGGCGATGAACGGCACGATCGGGCCCTGGCGCTGGGCGAGGGTCTGGTTGATCCGCCAGGCGGTGTCGGTGCCGCCGGTGAAGGCGACGCCGTCCAGGCCCTCGTGGGCGGTCAGGGCCGCGCCGACGGTCTCGCCGCGGCCGGGCAGCAGGGCCAGCAGGCGCGGGTCGAGGCCGGCGGCGTGGTAGAGCTTCACCGCCTCGTAGGCGATGATCGGCGTCTGCTCGGCCGGCTTGGCGACCACGGCGTTGCCGGCGGCGAGGGCCGCGGCGATCTGGCCGGTGAAGATGGCCAGCGGGAAGTTCCAGGGGCTGATGCAGACGAAGACGCCGCGACCGGCCAGGCCCAGGGTGTTGGTCTCGCCGACCGGACCTTTAAGCACCTCGGGCTCGCCGAACTGCTTTTCGGCCAGAACGGCGTAGTAGCGGCAGAAATCGACGGCCTCACGCACCTCGGCGATGCCGTCCGACAGGGTCTTGCCGGCCTCGCGCGACAGGATGGCGATCAGGCGCTCGGTATTGGCTTCCAGGGCGTCGCCCATGGCGCGTAGCACCTTGGCGCGGGCCGGGCCGCCGGCCTGGTCCCAGGCCGGTTGGGCGGCGCGGGCCAGCTTGAAGGCCTTGTCGATCTGCGGCAGCTGGGCTTCCGACACCGCGCCGACCACGCGGCCGGCGTCTACGGGCGAGACCACCGGCAGCGGCGGGCCGCCGGCTTCCATCTTGCCGCCGACCAGCGGGCCCGACTGCAGCGGCGCGGCGTCCAGCACCGTCACCGCGGCCGACAGGCGGAAGCGGTCGGCGCGGGTCGACAGGTCCAGGCCCGCGCTGTTCTTGCGGCCTTCGCCATAGACGTCGATGGGCGTGGGGATCTTGGCGTGGCGGTCGGGATGGGCCTCGACCACGTCGATCGGGTCGGTGACCACCTTCTCGACCGGCACCCGCTCGTCGAGCAGGGCGTGGACGAAGCTGGTGTTGGCGCCGTTCTCGAGCAGGCGGCGGACCAGGTAGGGCAGCAGGTCCTCGTGCCCGCCGACGGGGGCGTAGGCGCGCAGGGTGATGCCGTCATAGAGGTCGTCGGCGGCCTTGTAGAGCGCCTCGCCCATGCCGTGCAGGCGCTGGTGCTCGATGCGGACGCCAGCGTTCTTGGCCATGCGCACCACGGCCGCCAGGGTGTGGGCGTTGTGGGTGGCGAACTGGGCGTAGAGGTGCGGCGCGGCCCCGATCAGGGCCTTGGCGTTGACCAGGTACGACAGGTCGGTGGCGGGCTTGGTGGTGTAGACCGGATAGTCCGGGCGGCCGGCCACCTGGGCGCGCTTGATCTCGCTGTCCCAGTAGGCGCCCTTGACCAGGCGCACCATCAGGCGGCGGCCGGTCTCTTCCGACAGCGCCTTCAGGCGGGCGATCACCTCGCCGCAGCGCTTCTGGTAGGCCTGCACGGCCAGGCCCAGGCCCTTCCATTCGCCCAAGGCCGGCTCGCGACACAGCTTGTCGAGCAGCTTCAGCGACAGCGCCAGGCGATCGGCCTCTTCGGCGTCGATGGTGAAGTTGATGTCGTACTTGGCGGCGATCAGGGCCAGGCGCAGGGTGCGGGGATAGAGCTCCTCCCACACGCGGTCTTCGTGCGTGGCTTCGTAGCGCGGGCACAGGGCCGACAGCTTCACCGACACGCCGTGACCGGCCTCGGGGCCGGCCTTGTTCGACAGTTTGCCGACCGTCTCGATGGCGTCGGCGTAGGACTTCTCGTAGCGGGCCGCGTCGGCGGCGGTGCGGGCGCCTTCGCCCAGCATGTCGAACGAACACATGGTGTCTTCGCTGGCGGCGCGCTTGATGGCCGCCTCGATGGTGCGGCCCAGCACGAACTGCTCGCCCATGATGCGGATGGCCTGGCCGACGGCGGCGCGGATCACCGGCTCGCCCAGGCGGCCGGCGATCTTCTTGATGAAGCCAGGCAGGTCCTTCTTGGCCTCGTCGTCGGGCTCGACGATCTTGCCGGTCAGCATCAGGCCCCAGGTCGAGGCGTTGACGAACAGGCTGTCGCTGCCGCCCAAGTGCGACGCCCAGTCGGCCGAGCCGATCTTCTCGGCGATCAGGCGGTCGCGGGTCTCGTCATCGGGGGTGCGCAGCAGGGCTTCGGCCAGGCACATCAGGGCCAGGCCCTCGCGGGTGCCCAGGCTGAATTCCTGCAGGAAGCTTTCGACCACGCCTTGCTTGCGAACGGACCGGCGAGCGCCGCGCACCAGGGCCTCGGCCTCGGCGCGGACGGCGGCGCGATCCTCGCTGGACAGGGCTCCCGCGGCCAGCAGGTCGGCGATCACCGCCTTCTCGTCACGGTACTTGCCGTCGTCCAGGGAGTCCCAATCGGCCATGATGCGCCTCGCTAATGATTTATCGTCGGATTAGCCTGGGTCTGATCGAAGGTGCTTCGTTTGTTGGCTCTGGCTTCCGTATCCTGTTCGGCGTAAACGTCGAAAAACGCTGTCTGCTCCAGGCATGCAAAAAGCCCCGCGACAGGGCGTCGCGGCGCGCGTGGGCGTTAAGCCCGGGACGACAGCTTAGGAGTGGAAGGGGAGCACTGGAAGGGACGCGTCTCGGGGGGACTCGCGCGTCCCTTCCGCTCGTCGCCGACGCTGGGGGATGCGTGGCGAGCTTTCCCGCCGAGCGGGAGATCCTTGGCGAAGCGCGCCGACTGGGGGATGCGGCGTGGGGGAAGCTTCGCTAGGACGATTGAGGGTGTAGTCCTCTTCGTGCCGAAGGTGCTTTGTTTGTTATCGCTATTATCAGAACAATCTTCGCTGAAAGTGACGAAAATCCATGTCCGCTCTAGATGACACCGACCGCCGGCTCCTGCGCGTGCTGCAGGCCGACGGCCGGGTCACCAACGCCGAGCTGGCCAAGCGCTGTAACCTCTCGCCGGCCGCCACCTTCGACCGGGTGCGGCGCCTGCGCGAGCGCGGCTTCATCACCGGCTACGCGGCGTTGCTGGATCCGGCGAAGGTCGATCGCGCCCTGCTGATCTTCGTCGAGGTGGTGCTGGACCGCACGACCGGCGAGGTGTTCGACGACTTCGCCGCCGCCATCCGGCGCGCGCCGGAGGTGCTGGAGTGCCACATGGTGGCCGGCGGCTTCGACTACCTGATCAAGGCCCGTGTGCGCGACATGGACGCCTATCGCAGCTTCCTGGGCGACATCCTGGTGAAGATGCCGGGCGTGCGCGAGACGCGGACCTATGCGGTGCTGGAAGAGGTCAAGAGCACGGTGCAGCTGCCGCTCTGAAGCGCCGGCTCCCCATGCTCGCCCATTCCCGCTAAACTGACGCCCATGATCCACGACTTGCCCATCGGACTGGCTCTGCGGCGCTTTCGGCGGCTGAACGCCGTCAAGCAGGGCGCCGTCGCCGAGCTGCTGGCCGTGTCGCAGGGCACGGTGTCGCGCTGGGAGAGCGGCGAGCACGAGCCCGACGAGGCTCATCGCGAGCGGATCACGGCCCTGATCGCCGCCCAGGCGGGCGAGAGCAGCGACGCGGCGATCCGGCGGCTGGTCGAGACCTCGTCCCAGGCCGTGCACCTGGTCTGCGACGCCACCCACCAGCTCCTGGCGGTGTCGCCGGCGCGGCTGGCCTCATGGCGGATCGACGCGTCCGACTATCTTGGCGTGTCGCTGTGGCGCTTCGCCAGCCCTGAGATCGCCCGGGCCCAGGGCGAACTGGCGCAGACGGGCTGGTTTGAGCGTCCCTACCAGCGGCTGCGCTTCGAGACCGGTCCCAACGACAGCCCAGACGTGCCCGTCGCGCCAGGCCTGACCGAGTGGGAGACCATCCCGCTCGCCGACGGCCGGGTGGGCCGCCTGACCACCACCATCGACTGACGCGCCCCCACGCATAAGTTTTTCGTGTCGCGCGAGGGCGCATCGGTCTAGGGCGGCGCCATGCTGCGTTCCTGGTCCAACATCATCGCCCTGTGGCTCATCGGCGTGCTGGCCGCCGCCCAGCTTCCCAAGATCGCCGTGCTGGTTCCGGTGCTGCGCCAGGAGCTTGGCCTGTCGCTGGCCCAGGCGGGCCTGCTGGTGTCGCTGCTGGAGATCGGTGGGGCCAGCCTGGGCATCGTCGCGGGCCTGGTCCTGGGACGGTTCGGCGGTCGCCGCTTCATGACGATCGGCCTGGTCGGCCTGCTGGCCGCCAGCCTGGTCGAGGCCTTCGCCCCCAATGTCGCGGTGTTGTTCGCCGCCCGGGCGCTGGAGGGCGTGACCTATCTGCTGGTGGTCATCGCCGCCCCGACCATGATCGCCGCCGTCGCTTCGGACAAGGCGCGAGGACCGGCCCTGGCGCTGTGGAGCACCTTCGTCGCCGTGGGGGTGGCGGTCGGCAGCGGCGTCACGGGCTTCGCCATGGCGCTCAGCGGGCCGCGCGGGGCCATGCTGGTGTGGGCGGTGCTGTGCGCGCTGGGCCTGCTGGTGGCCCTGCGCCAGCCCAAGGGGCTGTCGGACGGCGCCCGCATCGCGCTGCCGCCGCCGGCCGCCTGGGTTCTGACGCTCGGCTTTGGCCTCTACACCGTCTTCATCTGCGCCCTGACCATGCTGCTGCCCAGCTTCCTGATCGAGAAGGCCGGCGCGGGCGTCGCCGGCGCCAGCATCGCCACCGGCCTCGTCTCGCTGGCGGCCCTGCCGGGCTCGGCCATCGCCATCCGCCTGCTGCACGCCGCGCCGCTGGACCGGCGACGCATGACGCGGGTGGTGGTCCCGGCGCTGCTGGCCACGGCGGTGGTCGCGCCCTTCGTCTTCCTGTCGGCCAAGGCCCTGCTGGTGGCCGGCGTCGCCTTCATGGTGGTGCTGCTCAGCGGCATCGCCTCGCCCCTGGTCTTCGCCCGTCTGCCGGCCCTGGCCGGCGGGACCGACGGCCCGCGCATCGCCGCCGCCAATGGCCTGCTGACCCAGTTCGGGGCCGGCGGAGCGCTGATCGGCCCGCCGCTGGGCGGCCTGGTCGTCGGCCGGTTCGGCTGGGAGGCCCTGGGACCGCTGATCGCGATCCTGGCCGTGGCGATGCTGGCGGCGATGCTGGCGGCCGAGCGGATGGCGCGAAGGACAGCCGCATAGCTCAGAGCACGAAAAAGCCGCCTGGGTCGCCCCGGGCGGCTTCTTCGTTTCAGCGCTGGCGAAGCCTTAGTGGCTGTCGCGCGGCAGGCCCTTGGTCTGGGCGATGCGCTGGTACTTCACGGCCGGTTCCAGCACCGCGCCGGTCTCCATCTGGCCGACGATGGCGCGCTGGATCTCCTGCCACGGGGTCTGGCTTTCCGGGTACTTGTAGCCGCCGGCGGCTTCGAGGGCCTTGCGGCGCTCGGCCACTTCCTCGGGGCTGATCAGCACGTCGACGCGCGACTTGCGCAGGTCGAAGCGCACGCGGTCGCCGGTCTTCAGCAAAGCGAGGCCGCCGCCGACGGCGGCTTCCGGCGAGGCGTTGAGGATCGACGGCGAGCCCGAAGTGCCCGACTGGCGACCGTCGCCGATGCAGGGCAACTGCTTGATGCCGCGCTTGATGAGGTAGTCGGGGGCCCGCATGTTCACCACCTCGGCCGAGCCGGGGTAGCCGACGGGGCCGGCGCCCCGCATGAACATGATCGAGTTCTCGGTGATGCCGACCGACGGGTCGTCGATGCGGTGGTGGTAGTCCTCGGGGCCGTCGAACACCACGGCGTCGCCCACGAAGGCGTCCGGGTCTTCGGGGTTCGACAGGTAGCGGTCGCGGAACTCGCCCGAGATCACGCTGGTCTTCATGATCGCCGAGTTGAACAGGTTGCCGCGCATGACCACGAAGCCGGCGCGCTCGACCAGCGGGTTGTCGAAGGTGCGGATGACGTCGGCGTCCTCGATGGTCGCGTCGCGGCAGGCGTCGCCCATGGTCTGGCCCGAGACGGTCATGGCGTCTTCGTGAATCAGGCCCTGCTTGATCAGCTGGGCGGTGACGGCCGGAACGCCGCCGGCGTGGTAGTAGTCCTCGCCCAGGTACTTGCCGGCCGGCTGCAGGTTGACCAGCAGCGGCACGTCCTCGCCCTTCTCCTGCCAGTCGTCGACGGTCAGCTCGACGCCGATGTGGCGGGCCAGGGCGTTCAGGTGGATCGGGGCGTTGGTCGAGCCGCCGATGGCCGAGTTGACGACGATGGCGTTGAGGAAGGCTTCGCGGGTCAGGATGTCCGACGGCTTGAGGTCTTCCTTGACCATGTCGACGATGCGCAGGCCGGTCAGGTAGGAGTTTTCCTGGCGGTCGCGATACGGAGCCGGGATGGCGGCCGAGCCGGTGAGCGACATGCCCAGGGCTTCGGTCAGCGAATTCATCGTCGTGGCCGTGCCCATGGTGTTGCAGAAGCCGGTCGACGGGGCCGACGAAGCCACCAGCTTGATGAAGCCGGCGTTGTCGATCTCGCCGGCGGCCAGCATCTCGCGGGCCTTCCAGACGATGGTGCCCGAACCGGTGCGCTCGCCCTTGTACCAGCCGTTCAGCATCGGGCCGACCGACAGGGCGATGGCCGGGATGTTCACGGTGGCGGCGGCCATCAGGCAGGCCGGGGTGGTCTTGTCGCAGCCGATGGTCAGCACGACGCCGTCGATCGGGTAGCCGTACAGGGTCTCGACCAGGCCGAGATAGGAGAGGTTGCGGTCCAGGCCCGCGGTCGGGCGCTTGCCGGTTTCCTGGATCGGGTGGACCGGGAACTCGATGGCGATGCCGCCGGCGGTGCGGATGCCTTCACGCACGCGTTCGGCCAGCACCAGGTGGTGGCGGTTGCAGGGCGACAGGTCCGAACCGGTCTGGGCGATGCCGATGATCGGCTTGCCCGACTGCAGCTCTTCCAGCGTCAGGCCGTAGTTCAGATAGCGCTCGAGATAGAGCGCGGTCATGTCCACGTTGTCGGGATTGTCGAACCAGGCCCGCGAACGAAGGGTGCTGGGCGCGGACTTGGTGGTCATGTCGGTCCTGTTTTTCCTCGATCGATCCAACCGGATCGCCTCGCCGGGCGAGGTTTATACTATTTGTCTGACTATACCGGCGAGGGCGGAGCGTCAACGACCGCCATGGCGCGGAAACGTCACACGCCTTCAAGGTCTTGCGAGCCGATCGCAAGAGCCGAAAGGGCGTTCGAACGCCGATGATAGCGCTCACATTCTATCGTCGGTCGCCAGGCTGCGCCATCCACGACATTGTTCGTCCAGCGCGGAATATGTAGGACCATTACGCGTCGAGGTCGAGCGGACAAGCCGGTTCCTGCCAGCGCGAGTGGGGCGAGGTTCCTTGCGAGCGGCGTTATTGGCCCGTTTTCGCGGTCCTGTTTGACAGGGGCGGGGAGGGCGTTATTTGTCGGACTAATCTTACAGAGGTCGCGCGGCGCGGCCCGAGCCATCGTCAGGTGTCCGTCCAGATGACCATCCGCATCGCCATCGTCGGCCTGGGCAAGATCGCCCGCGACCAGCACCTGCCGGCCATCGAGAAGGACGGGCGTTTCGAACTGGCGGCCGTGGCCAGCCGCAGCGCCGGCGTCGACGGCGTTCCGCACTTCACCGACCTCTCCGAACTGCTGGCCTCGGACGTGCAGTTCGACGCGGTGGCTCTCTGCACCCCGCCGCAGGTGCGCCACACCATCGCCCGCCAGGCCATCGACGCCGGCAAGCACGTGATGCTGGAAAAGCCCCCGGGCGCGACGCTGAGCGAGGTCGAGGACCTGAAGGCCGCCGCCCAGGCCAAGGGCGTCACCCTGCAGACCACCTGGCATTCGCGCTACGCCACCGCCGTCGCCCCGGCTCAGACCTGGCTGTCGGGCAAGACCATCAAGTCGGTCCAGATCAACTGGAAGGAAGACGTGCGCGTATGGCACCCCGGCCAGACCTGGATCTGGCAGGCCGGCGGCCTGGGCGTCTTCGATCCGGGCATCAACGCCCTGTCGATCGCCACCGTCGTGCTGCCGGCCTTCTTCCTGGAGAAGGCGACGCTGCACGTGCCGGAGAACTGCCAGTCGCCGGTCGAGGCGCAGCTGACCTTCCGCACCGTGACCGGCGCGCCGGTCCAGGCCGATTTCGACTTCCTGCAGACCGGCGAGCAGAGCTGGGACATCATCATCGACACCGACGGCGGCGAGCTGAAGCTGTCACACGGCGGTTCGCGCCTGTGGGTCGACGGTGAACTGAAGCACGAAGGGCCGGACGAGGAGTATCCGGGCCTGTACGACGCCTTCGCCCGCCTGATCGCGGCCGGCGGCTCGGACGTCGACGTCAGCCCGCTGCGCCACGTCGCCGACGCCTTCCTGCTGGGCGAACGGGTTACGGCGCCGGCCTTCATCGAATAGCCCATACCCATGCAAAATAGGCATTGGTTGCGCTAACATTGGACTGACAACCGGACGCGGAACGGCCTATATGCGTGGCCATTCCCGTCCGCCACAACGCGAGCGTCCGTCATGACTGAACTCCGCAGCCTGAACCCCGCCACCGGCGAGCACTTCGGCGAGGTCTTCCCCGAACCGACCGCGGAGCAGATCGAGGCGGCGCTGGCCGCCGCGAACGCCGCCTTCGACATCTATCGCGAGACCGATCTCGAGACCCGCGCGGCCTTCCTCGAAGGCGTCGCCGCCGAGATCGAAGCCATCGGTGACGACCTGATCGTGCGCGCCATGGCCGAGACCGGCCTGCCGCGTCCGCGCCTCGAAGGCGAGCGTGGCCGCACGACCGGCCAGCTGCGCCTGTTCGCCAAGACCGTCCGCCAGGGCGACTTCCTGGGCGCGCGCATCGACCCGGCCCAGCCGGAGCGCAAGCCGCTGCCGCGCGCCGACCTGCGCCAGCGCTTCATCGGCCTTGGTCCGGTCGCCGTGTTCGGCGCCAGCAACTTCCCGCTGGCCTTCTCGACCGCCGGCGGCGACACCGCCGCGGCCCTGGCCGCCGGCTGCCCGGTCGTGTTCAAGGGCCACCCGGCCCACCCCGGCACCGCCGCACTGGTCGGCGCGGCCATCAGCAAGGCCGTCGAGAAGGCGGGCCTGCCGGCCGGCGTGTTCTCGCTGCTGACCGGCCAGACCCACGAACTGGGCGGCGCCCTGGTTCGTGACAGCCGCATCAAGGCCGTCGGCTTCACCGGCTCGCGCGCCGGCGGCGTCGCCTTGATGAAGATCGCCAACGCTCGTCCCGAGCCGATCCCGGTCTATGCCGAGATGAGCAGCGTCAACCCGGTGATCCTGTTCCCGCACGCCCTGGCCGCCCGCGCCGAGGCCCTGGGCGCGGCCTTCGTCGGCTCGCTGACGATGGGTTCGGGCCAGTTCTGCACCAACCCGGGCCTGATCTTCGCCCTGGCCGGTCCGGACTTCGATAAGTTCGTGGCCTCGGCCTCGGCCGCCCTGGCCGGCGCCCATCCGCAGGTCATGCTGACCCCGGGCATCTTCGGCGCCTACGAGCAGGGCGTCGAGAAGCTGGGTTCGCGCCCCGGCGTCACCGTGGCCGCCCGCGGCCTGGTCGGCGAAGGCTGCAACCAGGGCCAGGGCGCCCTGTTCGTGGTCGAGGCCGAGACCTTCGCCGCCGACCCGGCGCTGAGCCACGAAGTGTTCGGCTCGTCGTCGGTGATCGTCCGCTGCCCGGACGTCGCCACCCTGGCCGGCCTGCTGGAAGGCCTGGAAGGCCAGCTGACCGCCACCCTGCACCTCGACGCGGAAGACGCTGAGGCCGCCCGCGGCCTGCTGCCGATCCTCGAGCGCAAGGCCGGCCGCATCCTGGCCAACGGCTGGCCGACCGGCGTGGAAGTGGCTCCGGCCATGGTCCACGGCGGCCCGTTCCCGGCCACCTCGGACGGCCGCTCGACCTCGGTCGGCACCCGCGCCGTCGAGCGTTTCCTGCGTCCGGTCTGCTACCAGGACCTGCCCGACGTGCTGCTGCCGGCGGCGCTGAAGGAAGCCAACCCGCTGGGCGTCAAGCGCGCCATCGACGGCGTGCTGTAAGAAAGACCGATCCTTCGGGATCGACGAAGGGCGCGCGGGGGAAACCTCGCGCGCCTTTTCTTTGTCAGAACATCCGCTCGACCAGCAGCCAGACGCTGAAGGCGAAACACGAGGCGGGGATCAGCACCTTGCCCATGGCGGGGCTCCTTGGTCGATGGAGCCATCATCGCCGATCGCGGAATCGGCGGCTTGGACGCGGCCGCTCCGCCGTGAACATTCTTGCGACGACGTCGAAATCGTCGGTTTCGCCCATCGGGCGCAACACTTGGCGGGCGAGCCTGAACGCTGGCGACAACCTTCCGGCCGCTTTGAAACGGAAGTGTATCGGCGAGGCGCTCGCCGTAGCCGCGCGGAAATTTGCGAGACACGCCTGGGCCATGCAGGGCCCCTAAGCCTCGGAGGTTCCTTCAAGCGGGTCCTCCATGTCGCGTAAGCTTCTGATCCTCTCGGCCGCCGCCCTGCCGATGCTGCTGCACGCCGCCCAAGCGGCCGCCGAGACGGAAGTCACCAGCAGCAGCCGCACGACGGCGATCGCCACCTCGACGGCCGCCAGCGGCGCGGCCGACGACGTCAAGGTCACGACCGACGGGGTGATCACCTATGCGTCCGAAGGCGCGATCGCGACGGTCGACAGCAATAACACCCTGACCAACAACGGCACGCTCAAGAGCACCGACGTCTCCAACTCGACGGGCGTCCTGATCAACGGCGGCGTCACCTCGACGGTGACCAACGGCGGCACGATCAGCCTGACCGAGGACTATGACTACGTCGATAGCGACAGCGACGGCGACTATGACGGCCAGTTCGCGCTGGGGACCAACCGCTACGGCATTCGCCTGACCGGCTCGGGCGACTACACCGGCACGATCGAGAACACCGGCACGATCACCATCGAGGGCAACAGCTCGGTCGGGATCATGCTGGAATCGTCGGTGATCGGCGACATCCTCAATTCCGGCTCGATCTCGGTGACCGGCGACAACGGGTACGGCGTCCGCAACACCGCCAAGGTGACGGGCAACATCGTCAGCGACGGTTCGATCAGCGTGCTGGGCGCGGGCAGCGTCGGCCTGGCGGTTGACGGCGAGGTCGACGGCTCGGTCATCGTCCAGGGCACGATCACCGCCACCGGCTATCGCTACACCAGCCGCTACACCGATCCCGACGACGAGGCGCTGCTGGACGCCGACGACCTGCTGCAGGGCGGCTCGGCCATCAAGATCACCAGCAACGTCTCCAAGGGCCTGGTGCTGGACGCCCCGCCCGAGGACACCAACGACGACACCTCCGACGACGAGGACGGCGACGGCGTCACCGACAGCGACGAGGGCACGGCGGCCGTCTACGTCTATGGCGGCGCGCCGGCGATCCAGATCGGCTCCGACAGCCAGGCGATCACCCTCGGCTCGGCCGGGGAGGGGATCTACGACTACGGCCTCGTCATCCGCGGCTCGGTCGGCGCCTATGGCGTCCATGCGGGCGTGGCGGCCACCGGCGTGCAGATCGGCGGCGCGGCCGGCTACGAGACCCTGGTCACCAACGGCGTCAACCTGGAAGGCTCGATCTCGGCCAGCGCCTACGAGGCCGACGCCATGGGCCTGCACCTGACCTCGGGCGCGATCGCTTCGATCCTGAACAATAGCGGCGCGCTCAGCGGTGCGGTCGAGGCCGAGGGCAGCTCGAACGCCTACGCCCTGCTGATCGACGCCGGGGCGACCATGAACTCGGTCGTCAACAGCGGCAGCATCGTCGCCACCCTGTCTGGCGAGACCGGCAACGCCAACGCCATCGTCGACAATTCCGGCACGCTGACCAGCATCACCAACACCGGCACGATCGCCGCCTACGTGATCGCCACCGACGACGATTACGACACCGACGACAGCGACACCGACGCCACCAACGAGACGGTCACCGGCAAGGCGATCGCCATCAACCTCAAGGCCAACACGACCGGCGTCACCATCACCCAGACCGGCGTCAACGACGGCGACGACGGTGACGACGGGGTGGCCGACACCGATACCGACGGCGACGGGGTGGACGACGCCGACGAGCCCTCGATCGTGGGCCAGGTGCTGCTGGGCTCGGGCGACGACACCCTGAACCTGCTGAACGGCACGCTGTACGGCGACATGTCGTTCGGCGACGGCGCCGACACCCTGAACATCGACGGCACGGCCTATGCGATCGGCGGCCTCTACGACAGCGACGGCAAGCTCTCGATCAACATCGGCAACGGCGGCCTGCTGATCACCAACACCGACACCATCAAGGCCACCAGCCTGAACCTGGGCTCGGACAGCACCCTGGTGTTCACAGTCGATCCCAACGCCGGGACCTCGACCCAGCTGGTGGTCGACACCGCCACCATCGCCAGCGGCGCCAATCTGGGCCTCGTCTTCAACAATCTGCTGACCGACGCCAGCACCTTCAAGGTGATCTCGGCCGGGACGCTGACCGCCGGCGAGATCGACCAGGACCTGCTGGGCGACGCTCCCTACCTCTACGTCGCCCAGGCCCGCACCCAGGACAACGACGTCCTGATCGACGTGCGCCGCCGCACGGCCGCCGAGGCCGGCATGACCACGGGCCAGACGGCGGCCTATGACGCCACCTTCGCCGCGCTCAGCGCCGACGACGACATCGCCAGCGCCTTCCTCAGCCAGTCGACCAGCGACGGCTTCTACAATCTCTACAACCAGATGCTGCCCAGCACCGGCGAGGGGATGTTCACCACCCTGCAGGCGGTGCAGCAGCAGATCTCGGCCTCGACCGCCTACCGCCCGGACGGCCAGGACCGCTACGGCCCCGACAGCGTCTGGGTGCAGGAGATCAACAGCCTGGTGCGCATCGAGGACGGCGAGAACCTGGGCTCGGACACCAAGGCCACGGGCCTGGTCGCCGGCTACGAGGCCATGGGCGACGCCGGCGGCGCCCTGGGCGTGACCCTGGCCTTCGCCAGCCTCGAGGAGAAGGACACCGCCGCCAAGGTCGGCGAGGAGACGACCGCCTCGCTGTTCCAGGCCGGGACCTACTGGCGCCGGTCGATCGGCGGCTGGCGCTTCAACCTGGGCGGCGGCCTGGGCTACATCCGCTTCAACGGCGACCGCAGCTTCATCAGCGAGGACGTCGATGGCGACGACGAAGCCGACGTCGCGATCACCAATACCGCCTCGTGGAACGGCTTCACCGCCAACGCCTTCGCCGGCGTCGGCTACGAGCACAAGTTCGGCCGCAACTACATCCGCCCCGAGGCGCGCCTCGACTACGTCTATCTGTGGGAAGGCGAGCGCAAGGAGCACGGCGGCGGCGAGGGCTTCGACCAGACGGTGGCCTCGCGCAAGTTCGACAACCTGTCGGGCGACATCGGCGTCGCCTTCGGCCGCGAGTTCGGCAAGGAGGTCTGGGTCCGTCCCGAGGTCCGCGTCGGCTATCGCAAGACCCTGGCCGGCAAGTACGCCGACACGACCGCCTGGTACTCCGGCGGCACGCCGTTCACGATCCTCGGCAACGCCGCCCGCACCGACGCAGTGACGCTGAACCTCGCCCTGCGCGCCGGCTCGGACCTTTCCTATTTCGCCCTGGAGGGCGGGGCCGAGGCCTCGCGTCGCCAGACCCGTTATTCGGCCCGGCTCGTCGGCCGGGCGATGTTCTGAGAACGCCCGTGAGACCCCGCCTGCTCATCGTCGACCCCGACGTCGACTCCCGCGCCGCCATCACCGCCCTGCTGGGCCGGTTCGACCTGGAAGTGCTCGAGGCCGCTTCGGCCCGCGAGATGGACCAGATCCTGGGTCGCACCCAGATCGAGCTGGTCGTCATGGACATCCTGCTGCCCGACGAGGCCGGCCTGTCGGTCTGCGCCCGGCTGCGCCGCCTGAACCCCGCGCCGGGGGTGGTGGTGGTCAGCGCCGTCGACGACGAGAGCGACGTGGTGGTCGGCCTGGAAATGGGCGTCGACGACTATATCGCCAAGCCGTTCCGGCCGCGCGAGACCGCCGCCCGCATCCGCGCCGCCGTGCGCAGGCGCCAGGCCTGGCGTGCGCCCGAGCCGGTGAACGCCCCGCCGGTCTACCAGTTCAGCGGCTGGCGCCTGAACGTGGCCACCCACGAGCTGTTCGACCCGCGCGGCGACTCGGTGAACCTGTCCTCGGCCGAGTTCCTGGTGCTGTGGACCCTGGTGGCCAAGCCCCAGCAGATCCTGACCCGCGACCAGCTGCAGCAGGGGCCGCCCGAGGCCCGCAGCAAGGCGCCGCCGCAGCAGATCAACGTCACCATCAGCCGCCTGCGCAGCAAGCTGCGCCGCGCCGAGGGCGGGGCCCAGATGGTGCGGACCGTGCGCCACGCGGGCTACATGTTCGCGCCGCGGGTGGATCGGGTGCACGCGGATTAGATCGAAGATCCTCCCCCTGAAGGGGGAGGTGGCCCGGAGGGCCGGAGGGGGAAGTTTCTGCTGGGTTCGAGGCGGCGGCTGGCACACAGGCCACGTCCCCCTCCGTCGGCTTCGCCGACACCTCCCCCTTCAGGGGGAGGATCTGTCCGCCCTACTTCTTCCTGACAAACACCAGGCTCTGGTCCGGCGGGCCGGGCTTTCCGTCGATGTCCTGCTCGACCAGGATGGTGTCGGGGGCGGTGACGCCGACGCGCATGCTCTGGCGGCGGCCGGTCTGGCCGTGGGTCATGACCGCCACGCTGGACGGGCCGGTGCGCTCGACGCTGAGGGTCACGAAGTTGAAGTTGACCACGGCCCGGGTGGGCGAACCGTCCAGGGCCGCGTCGGCGAACTGGATGGCGGCCACGCCCTCGTCGTCCTCCTCGACCAGCGTCCAGGCGATGGCCCTGCCGTCGTCCTTGGTGATGTCGAGCTCCCCGCTGATCGGCGCGGCCCCGGTCAGGGCCTCGTTGAAGCGCGAGCGCGACAGGTCCAGCGTCCACTTGCCGGCCACGCCCAGCGGCCCGGTGGCGGGCGCGGAGGGCTGAGCCAGGGCGGGGGCGGCGGCCAGCAGCAGGCCAAGGCCCGCGAGCGCGGCGGCGGCTTTGAGATGGGCCATGGCGTGGGTTCCGGACGGGTTGGCTTACGAAGGGTCAATGTCGGGTCGCGAGCAGCGTTCGTCCAGAGGCGGCCGCCAGATCATTTGGGGATTGCCAAGGCGGCCACGGCCCCGCTCTGGTCGGGGCCACCTGGAATCGGAGCCTTCGCCCATGCGCCGTCTGTCGCGTTCGATGCTGTTCGCCGCCTCGCTGTTCGCGGCCGGCGCCCTCTACGGCCCCGAGGCCGACGCCGCCGAGAAGGCCGACACCTCGGTCAAGGCCGTGCAGAAGATCGTCGGCGGCCCGGGCTTCAAGGCCGCGGTCAAGCAGCTGGACGCCGACTACGACCGCACCGTCGCCGACATCGTCACCCTGACCGAGATCCCCGCGCCGCCGTTCAAGGAGGAGCAGCGCGCCAAGGCCTATCTGGACATGCTCAAGGCCGTTGGCCTCACCGACGTCGAGATGGACGCCGAGGGCAACGTCATGGGCGTGCGGGCCGGGACGGCCACCAAGGGCAAGGGCCCGTTCGTGGTCATCGCCGCCCACCTCGACACCGTCTTCCCCGAAGGCACCGAGGTGAAGGTCAAGCGCGAGGGGACCAAGCTGTCGGCCCCCGGCATCGGCGACGACACCCGCTCGCTGGCCGTGCTGCTGGCCTATGTGCGGGCCATGGACGCGGCCAAGATCAAGACCAAGTCCGACATCCTGTTCGTCGGCAATGTGGGCGAGGAGGGGCCGGGCGACCTGCGCGGGGTCAAGCACCTCTTCACCAAGGGCAAGTATCAGGGCCGGATCAGCGCCTTCTTCTCGATGGACGGCTCGGATCCGTCGCGCATCGTCGACCGGGGCGTGGGCTCCAAGCGCTACCGCGTCACCTTCAAGGGTCCGGGCGGCCACAGCTACGGCGCGTTCGGCGTGGTCAATCCGATGACGGCCATGGCCCAGTCTGTGGTCGACCTCTATGCGGTCAAGCCGCCGGCCGATCCCAAGACCACCTATTCTGCCAGCGTGGTGGGCGGCGGCACCTCGGTGAACTCGATCCCCAACCAGATCTTCCTGGAGTTCGACATGCGCTCGGAAAGCGCCGCCGAACTCGCCAAGCTGGACCAGACCTTCATCGGCATCCTCGACAAGGCGGTGGCCGGCGAGAACGCCGCCCGCTCGACCAAGCCGGGGGCAGTCTCCTACGACGCCAAGGTGATCGGCGAGCGCCCGGCAGGCGGCACCGATCCCAAGGCGACGATCGTCACGGCGACGGCGGCGGCGATCTCGGCCCTGGGCTTCACGCCCGAGCACGAGGCCTCGTCGACCGACGCCAACCTGCCCATGAGCCTGGGCGTCCCGGCCATCACCATCGGCGCCGGCGGCAAGGGCGGCCGCGCCCACGCCCTGGACGAATGGATCGACATCGAGAAGGCCCCGACGCTGAAGGGCATGCAGGTCGGGCTCGCTGCGCTCTTGGCCGTGGCCGGGGTGGAGTAGTCGAACCTCCCCCTGTGGGGGAGGCGATCGCGGGAGCGATCGGTGGGGGGAGCTGGTGATGACATTCCGGCGCAGCGAAAGCTGAGAACGGCCCCCCTCCGGCCCTTCGTCCAAGATGCTCCCCCTGAAGGGGGAGCTGTCGCGAAGCGACTGAGGGGGTAGG
>NZ_JBMDIW010000045.1:0-26190 GCF_057808875.1 Caulobacter sp. FG7 | reverse complement strand
GAGGGCAGGGTCACGCCTGGATTACTTCGCGCCGATCGCGGCGCGCTGGAAGGCGAACAGCTCGCCGATGCCCTTTTCGGCCAGGCCGAACAGGGTGTCGAACTCGCCGCGGGTGAAGCCGCGCTTCTCGCCGGTGGCCTGGATCTCGACGATGTCGCCGCCGCCGGTCAGCACGAAGTTGCCGTCGGCCTCGGCGTTGGAGTCTTCCTCGTAGTCGAGGTCGAGGACCGGGGTGTCCTTGAACACGCCACAGGAGACGGCCGCCACCTGGCCCATGATCGGGTCGGCCTTCAGCACGCCCTCTTCCAGCAGGTAGTTGGTGGCCAGGCGCAGGGCGACCCAGGCGCCGGTGATGGCGGCCGTGCGGGTGCCGCCGTCGGCCTGGATGACGTCGCAGTCGAGGCTGATCTGGCGCTCGCCCAGGGCCTTGAGGTCGACGACGGCGCGCAGGGAGCGGCCGATCAGGCGCTGGATTTCCTGGGTGCGCCCGGTCTGCTTGCCGGTGGCGGCCTCGCGGCGACCGCGGGTGTGGGTGGCGCGGGGCAGCATGCCGTATTCGGCGGTGACCCAGCCGGCGCCCTTGTTGCGCATCCAGCCCGGGACGTTTTCCTCGACCGTGGCGGTGACCAGCACCTTGGTGTGGCCGAAACCGATCAGGCACGAGCCTTCGGCGTAGCGGTTGACGCCGGTCTCCAGCGTGACGGCGCGAAGCTGGTCGGGGGCGCGTTCGGACGGACGCATGGGCAAACTCCGGTCTTTGAGGCTCCAGGGGAGCCGAAGGGTCTGGTCGTATCTGAAGGCGCCGCTTATCCTCCCCCGAACGGGAACCTCCAAGTCCCCGCTCGATTTTTTCGACATCCGTTCCTATTTCGAAGGGCCATGACGCAGCTTTTTCCGGGACCGATCGCTCGGACGCCCGGCCTGACCGAGCTGGACGCCCGCGCCCGCGACATTTTCCGCCGGGTGGTGGAAGGCTATCTGGAGACCGGCGAGCCGGTCGGATCGCGCACCCTGTCGAAGGGCGGCGTGCAGCTGTCGCCGGCCTCGATCCGCAACACCATGCAGGACCTGGCGCAGCTTGGCCTGCTGGACGCGCCGCACACCAGCGCAGGGCGCATGCCCACGCACGCGGGCCTTCGGATGTTCGTCGACGGCTTCCTGGAGGTCGGCGACGTCGGCGAGGACGAGCGGCGCGAGATCGAAAGCCGCCTCTACGCCAAGGGCCGCACCTTCGAGGAGGCGCTGAACGAGGCCTCGGCCATACTGTCGGGCCTGGCCGGCGGGGCCGGCATCGTCGTCACCCCCGTCCGCGAGGGCGGGATCAAGCACGTGGAGTTCGTGGCCCTGGGCGGCGGCCAGACCCTGGCGGTGATGGTCTTCGAGGACGGCACGGTCGAGAACCGGCTGATGCGCGGCGGGGCGGGGCTGACGCCCTCGGCCTTCCAGGAGGCCTCGAACTTCCTCAACGCCCGCCTGCGCGGCCGCACCCTGACCGAGGCCAAGGACGAGATCCGCGCCGAGCTGGAGACCGCTCGCCGGCAGCTGGACGAGACCGCCGCCCGCCTCGTCGAGGACGGCCTGGCCGCCTGGGGCGGCGGGGAGGGGGCCGAGCGCGCCCTGATCGTGCGCGGCCGCGCCAACCTCTTGGCCGACGCCTCGGCCCGCGAGGACCTGGAGCGGGTGCGCCAGCTGTTCGACGACCTGGAGCAGAAGGGCCAGCTGATCGGCCTCCTGGACGACGTGCGCGACGCCGAGGGCGTGCGCATCTTCATCGGGGCCGAGACGCGACTCTTTTCGCTTTCGGGTTCCTCCGTGATCGCGGCGCCCTATATGACGGGGCGACAGAAGGTGCTGGGTGCGATCGGCGTGATCGGGCCCACGCGTTTGAACTATGCCCGGGTGATCCCGCTGGTGGACTATACCGCCCGCGTGCTTGGCCGGATGATCGATGGATGAGGACTGTTTGGAAATGACCGACGAGCAAACGCCGGCCGAAGACGTCGCTTTCGAAGCCGAGGATCTGGCTCAGGAAATCGAGGCCCTGAAGGCCGAGATCGCGGCGATGAAGGACCAGGCCCTGCGCTATGCGGCCGAGGCCGAGAACGTCAAGCGCCGCGCCGAGCGCGAGATGAACGACGCCCGCGCCTACGCCATCCAGAAGTTCGCCCGCGACCTGCTGGGCGCGGCCGACAACCTGTCGCGCGCCACCGCGGCCAGCCCGCGCGATTCGCAGGACGCGGCCGTGAAGAACTTCATCGTCGGCGTCGAGATGACCGAGAAGGAGCTGCAGGCGGCCTTCGAGCGCAACGGCCTCAAGAAGGTCGACCCGACCAAGGGCGAGAAGTTCGATCCCCACCTACACCAGGCGGTGATGGAGCAGCCCTCGGACGAAGTCGCCGCCGGCGGCGTCGTCGCCGTCCTTCAGGTCGGCTACGAACTGTTGGGCCGCCTCGTGCGCCCGGCCATGGTCGCCGTCGCCGCCAAGGGCTCCACCGGCCCGGCCCCGGCCGAACCGGCGGCCGCCGCGGCCAACCCGTATGCGGCCTCCGGCGAGGAGTCGGGCGGGTCGTTCGATACGAAGGCTTGATGAAAAGGCCCTCTCCGCAAGGAGGGGGCTTTTTTCTTAGGGGCTTCCCACACCGTAAAATCCCCGCGAAAGCGGGGACCCAGGCTTTTTTCTGAAACCCAGGGCGCTCGACGATAAAACACCTGGGTCCCCGCTTTCGCGGGGATTTTACGGGTGTTGGTGCGAAGCCTAAGCCGCCGCCTTTTCCTTGCCGAACTTGCTCCACACCCGCTCATGCAGGTTGAACGCCACGGTCTGGACCATCGGCTCGACGATGCCCACGGCCAGGGCCACGCGCCAGTCGCGGGTCAGGGCGTAGGCGACGGCGATGGCCACCGTCAGGTGCATGGTGGCGTAGGTGGCGGTCTTCAGGGCGAGGCGCATGATGCGATCTCTTGTTGCGATTGATTATCAATATAAGAAATGGACTTGACCCTGCAAGGGTTGCGAACCGGATTCGCCCACCGCCGGATGCGCCAAAAGGCCGCCTAGGGCTCTTCCCTGTCGGCCCGATTACGGTAATGTCCGTGGTCCATTGACGATGGGGCCGTTGCGCGAGGGGGATTCTCTTGATCGACCAGGCCCTGCGTCCAGCTTGGACCGAGAAATGAAGCTTACCATCGAGCGGGCGGCGCTGCTGAAGGCGCTGGGTCACGTGCAGAGCGTCGTCGAACGCCGCAACACCATCCCGATCCTGTCGAACATCCTGCTGTCTGCGGATCGCGACACGCTTTCGTTCTCGGCCACCGATCTCGACATGGAGATCATCGACGAGGGCCTGGCCCAGATCGACGTGCCCGGCCAGATCACCGCGCCCGCCCACACCCTTTACGAGATCGTCCGCAAGCTGCCGGACGGCTCGGACGTGTCGCTGAACTTCTCGGGCGACGATCCGCGCCTGGTCATCCAGACCGGCCGCTCGCGCTTCAACCTGCCGGTGCTGCCGGCCGGCGACTTCCCGGTGATGAGCAACGAGGGCCTGTCGAGCCGCATCGCCGTCGACGTCAACGAGCTGATGCGCCTGATCGACAAGACGCGCTTCGCCATCTCGACGGAAGAGACCCGCTACTATCTGAACGGCCTCTACCTGCACACGGTCAACGAGGGCGGCGAGACCAAGCTGCGCGCCGTGGCCACCGACGGCCACCGCCTGGCCCTGGCCGAGATGCCGGCGCCGGAAGGCTCGGCCGGCCTGCCGGGCGTGATCGTGCCGCGCAAGACCATCGCCGAGGCCCGCCGCCTGCTGGAAGACGCCGGCGAGTCGATCGACCTGCAGGTCTCGCCCCAGAAGGTCCGCTTCGAGTTCGGCCGCGCCGCCCTGACCTCCAAGGTCATCGACGGCTCGTTCCCCGACTACATGCGCGTGATCCCCAAGGACAACGCCAAGATCCTGACGCTGGACAACGACCTGTTCGCCAAGGCCGTCGACCGCGTGGCCACCATCTCGGCCGAGAAGAGCCGGTCGGTGAAGCTGGCCATCGAGCCGGGCCGCATCACCCTGACCGTCCGCAACATGGAAGCCGGCCAGGCCGTGGAAGAGGTCGAGGTCGACTACGACGGCGAGCCCTTCGAAATCGGCTTCAACGCCCGCTACCTGCTCGACGTCTGCGGCCAGATCGGCGGCCCGCAGGCCGAGTTCCGCTTCGCCGACCCGGCCTCGCCCACCCTGGTGGTCGATCCGACCGATCCGGGCGTGAAGTACGTGCTGATGCCGCTGCGGGTCTGATTGAAAATTCTGGGTTCGGTTTTTCACCGTAAAATCCCCGCGAAAGCGGGGACCCAGGCTTTTTCTGAAACCCTTGGCGCTCGACGATAAAACACCTGGGTCCCCGCTTTCGCGGGGATTTTACGGAAGTAGGGGGAGCGTTCGAGGGGGGGCAATTCGTGGCGTTCTACGTCTACATCGTCGCCAGCCGCCGCAACGGCACGCTCTACATCGGCCATACTGACGACCTGGCTCGCCGCATCTGGGAGCATCAGGAGAAAGTCCGGCCGGGCTTTACCCGAAAATACGACGTCGGAATGCTCGTCTGGTACGAGGTCCACGACACCCGCGAGTCCGTTCTGATCCGCGAGCGCCAAATGAAGAAATGGCGCCGGCTCTGGAAGCTGGAACTCATCGAACGCACCAACCCGGGCTGGCGCGATCTGGCCCAGGATCTGAACTGCTAGATCGACCGGAGACGCCCTCGTGAAATCACGCCTGCTTGTCCTGACCGCCGCCCTGGCGCTGTCGACCTCGACCCTGGCTTTGGCTCAGAGCGCCCAGCCCGTCGAGCGCCGCGAGATCGGCAACCAGATCCTCGAGAACGTGCCGGTCGCCGATCCGGCGATCCGGGCCAGCCTGGCGCGCTACCAGAACGCCCGCAGCGCCAGCTTCCAGGACTGGGCGGCCGGCGGCGGCATGCTGATCGTCACGCGTTTCGGCAACACCAACCAGATCCACCAGGTCGCCGCCCCCGGCGCCGACCGCAGCCAGCTGACCTTCCACGACGAGCCGGTCAGCGGCGTCCACACCCTGCCGGCCAATGGGGCGTCTACCGGCGAGGTGCTGTTCTCCAAGGACACCGGCGGCGACGAGTGGTTCCAGCTGTTCGTGCGCGACGCCTCGGGCAATGAAGTCCAGCTGACCGAAGCGGGCACGCGCAACCAGTCGCCGGCCTGGTCGGGCGACGGCAAGGTGCTGGTCTGGAGCCGCGCCACCAAGGGTTCGGCCAACTACGACGTCGTGATGCGCGATCCCTCCGCGCAGGGCGGTCGCCGCGTGATCTTCAAGGGCGAGGGCCAGGTCTCGCCGATCGACGTCTCGCCCGACGGCAAGACCGTGCTGCTGGGCCGCTACTTCTCGATCGGCGAGAGCAAGCGCTGGCTGCTGGACGTGGCCACCGGCAAGACCACCGAACTGAACCCGGTGAAGGGCAAGGTTTCCTACGACGGCGGCCTGTTCACCCCGGACGGCAAGTCGATCCTGATGCTGTCGGACGAGGGCTCGGACTTCATGCGCCTGGTCGAGTTCGACCTGGCGACCGGCAAGAAGCATCTGGTCTCGGGCGAGCGCCCGTGGGACGTCGAGGACTTCAAGCTGTCCAAGGACGGCCGCGTCCTGGCCTATGTGGTCAACGAAGACGGCTATTCGAAGCTGGTCGTGCAGGACTTCCGCACCCGTCGCGCCCTGCCGCAGCCGCAGTTGCCGGGCGGCGTGGTCTCGGGCCTCGCCTTCTCGGAAGACGGCTCGAAGATCGGCTTCTCGCTGGCCACGCCCACGGCGGCCAGCGACGCCTGGAGCTTTGACCTGGCCAGCGGCCAGGTCACGCGCTGGACGGCCTCGGAACTGGGCGGCCTGGACGCCAAGGCGCTGGTGAGCCCGGAACTGGTGCGCTTCCCGTCGTTCGACAAGCGCTCGATCCCGGCCTTCGTCTACAAGCCCAAGCTGGCGGCCGGCCAAAAGGCCCCGGTCATCATCGACATCCACGGCGGCCCGGAAGGCCAGTCGCGGCCGGTGTTCAACCCGTTCCACCAGCACACCACGGCCGAGCTGGGGGCTGCGGTGATCGTCACCAATGTTCGCGGCTCGTCGGGCTACGGCAAGACGTTCCTCAACCTCGACAACGCCGAGAAGCGCGAGGACTCGGTCAAGGACATCGGCGCGCTGCTGGACTGGATCAAGACGCAGCCGGATCTCGATCCCAATCGCGTGGTGGTCTACGGCCAGTCCTATGGCGGCTACATGTCGCTGGCGGTGATGACCCACTATTCCGACCGCCTGGCCGGCGGCGTCGAGCGCTATGGCATCTCCAACTTCGTTTCGTTCCTGCAGAACACCGAGGCCTATCGCCGGGATCTGCGCCGGGCCGAATACGGCGACGAGCGCGATCCGAAGATGCTGAAGGCCTTCGAGACGATCTCGCCGCTCAACAACGTCTCCAAGATCACCAAGCCGATGCTGGTCATGCAGGGTTGGAACGATCCGCGGGTGCCGAAGTCGGAGTCCGACCAGGTGGTCGAGAAGCTGCGCGAGAAGGGCGTGGAGACCTGGTACGTCCAGTTCAAGGACGAGGGCCACGGCTTCGCCAAGAAGATCAACAACGACCGCCGTCGCGAGGTCGAGACCCAGTTCCTGCAGAAGGTGCTGGGAACCGGCGCGGCCCAGTGAGTTCGCGGGGCGGTCCCGCCGGCCTGCTGCGCGAGGACCGCTTCGACGACCTCTTCGAGCGGATGCTGACCCTGTGGGCGGCGATCGACTTTTCGGACTGCTCGACCTGGTTCGAGCGCTCCGAGGCGGTCGCCAGCGCCTTCGCCTCGCTGGAGGGGGCGGTCGACCTGGCGGCGATGAACTCCGCCGTGCACCGGGCGATCGCCGTGGATGCGCCGTCCGAGGTTCCGGTGCGCGAACTGGTCGATCGCGGCGTGGCCCGCGAGGTGTTCGAGGTCGAGATGCGCCGCGTGCTGCTGGGCGCGGCGGGCGTCTGGCGCCTGACGGAGGTCGAGGTCGCGCGGGGGTATTTCGGGTAGGGGACGTTTTCCCCGTCCTCACCAATTTTCGTCATCCCGGCCGCAGCGAAGCGGAGAGCCGGGACCCAGGGGCCGGCGCATTGCGGTTCCCCCTGGGTCCCGGGTCTGCGGCCCGCTGCGCGGTCCTTCGCCCGGGATGACGATATTGGCAGTGCTGTGAAATCCGTTGGCGGAGTAGGGATTGCCACGCCCCTTGACGCCCACAGCCTCCGCACGCCAACGTCCGTTTCATAAGAAAACGGGAGGCGCCGCCATGGCCAAGATCAGCTACATGACCGTCGGTTCGAACCGGCTGGAGGAGGCCAAGGCCTTCTACGACGCCCTGCTGGGCTCGATCGGCATGAGGCCGCTGTTCGAGCATCCGTCCGGCGGCCGGCTCTATCGCGGCAAGGGCGTGGGCATGTTCGGAGTGCTGGGGCCGTATGACGGCAATCCGGCCTGCATCGGCAACGGCATGATGGGCGGCTTCGACTTCGACACCCGCGAGGAGGTCGACGCCTTCCACGCCAAGGCCATCGAACTGGGCGGGGCCTGCGAAGGCGCGCCGGGCGAGCGGATGCCCAAGGCCTATTTCGCCTATTTCCGTGACCTCGACGGCAACAAGCTGTGCGCCTACCGGCTGGGGGAGTGAGCCTAAGAAACCTCCCCCTGTGGGGGAGGTGATCGCGAAGCGATCGGTGGGGGAAGTTGTCGCGAGATCGGCCAGGGTCTCGGAAGCTGAAAACGGCCCCTCTCCGGCCCGTTGGGCGCCTCCCCCGGAGGGGGAGGATCTCGTTTTCCGGCCCCCTTTCCGCCCTGATCCGGGCGTAGCGCGGCGGTGTCGCTTTTCTCTGCTGGAGACACCCATGCGCTTGGCCTGGGATCGTATCGCCGTCGTGCTGGTCAGCGCCGGGGCCTGGGCCATGGTGCTGCTGGCCGGGCCGCATCTGATGCACGGCCTGCGGAGCGCGCCGCGCCTGCTGGCCCACGCCGGGGCGGGGCGTCGCTGGCAGGGCTGATCGATCCGTGCCTGATCCTCGCCCTTCGACAGGCTCAGGGTGAGGATCAAAGGGCGACGTCCGAGTATCAAAACCTCGTCCCGAGCGCATCGAAGCCTCATCCTGAGCTTGTCGAAGGACGATCCAGCCAAGGCGTGACGCCGCCCGCGACGTGGCTTACAGAGACGCCCATGGCGTCCGCCACCATCGCCCGCCTGCGGCTCACCGACTTCCGATCCTACGAGCGCGCCGATCTCCTGACCGGCGGGCGCAGCGTCTATCTGTTCGGGCCCAACGGCTCGGGCAAGACCAACCTGCTGGAAGCCGTCAGCCTGCTGTCGCCCGGCAAGGGCCTGCGCGGGTCGAGCCTGGCCGAGGTGGGCCGCCGCATGCCGGGCGAGGGCGTCGGCCGGGCCTGGGCCGTGGCCGCCGAGATCGAGCAGGCCGACGGCGAGGCGCTGAAGGTCGGCACGGGCACGGAAGCTGCCGGCGCCTCGCGCCGCATCGTCCGGATCGAGGGCGAGACCGTGCCGCCGGGCCGCCTGGCCGACCACGTGCGGCCCATGTGGCTGACCCCCGCCCAGGACCGCCTGTTCCTCGAGGCCGCCTCGGAGCGGCGCAAGTTCTTCGACCGGCTGGTGTTCGCCGCCGAGCCGGCCCACGCCAGCCACGCCAACGCCTACGACAAGGCCCAGCGCGAGCGCATGCGCCTGCTGTCGGACGCCGCCGACGGCGGGGCGCCGGCCGATCCGGCCTGGCTGACGGTGCTGGAGGCCCGCCTGGCGGCCGCCGGCGCGTTGATGGCCGAAGCCCGGGCGCGCACGCTCATCGCCTTGCAGGCCGAGATCGACGGGCGCGGCGATCGGCCGTTTCCGCAGGCCCGCCTGACCTTGACCGGCGCCTGGGAGCTGATGGCCCTGGACGGGGTCCCGGCGGCCGAAATCGAGCTGCAGCTGGCCCAGGCGCTGGCCGCCGCGCGGCCGCGCGACGGGGCCGCGGGCAGGGCCTTGACAGGCCCGCACCGGGGCGATCTGGCGGTGTTCCACGTCGACAAGGACCGTCCGGCCTCGGAATGCTCCACCGGAGAGCAAAAAGCGCTGATTTTGAACCTGGTTTTGGCCCAGGCGGCGAGACTTTCGCGTGCGGAATCCGCGCCGAATCCTATAGTGTTGCTCGACGAAGTCGCCGCGCATCTCGACCTCACCCGGCGAGCCGCTCTGGCCGACGAACTCACGGCGCTCAAGCTCCAGGCCTTCCTCACCGGCACGGACGAGTCGCTGTTCGACCATCTCAAGGGTCGGGCGTTGGGCGTTCGCGTCAGCGAGGCCGGCCTGACCCCCATTGAGTCTACGGCTCTGGAAGACGAATGACCGAGAATACCGAAGGCCAAGTCCCCGAAGTTCCCGAAGAAGCCGTCGCCGGCGAATACGGCGCGGACTCGATCAAGGTCCTCAAGGGCCTGGATGCGGTGCGCAAGCGCCCGGGCATGTATATCGGCGACACCGACGATGGGTCGGGCCTGCACCACATGGTCTACGAGGTGGTCGACAACGCCATCGACGAAGCCCTGGCCGGCCACGCCACCAAGGTCCAGGTGATCCTCAACGCCGACGGCTCGGTGACGGTCACCGACGACGGTCGCGGCATTCCCACCGACATCCACGAGGGCGAAGGCGTCTCGGCGGCCGAGGTCATCATGACCCAGCTGCACGCCGGCGGTAAGTTCGACCAGAACAGCTACAAGGTCTCGGGCGGCCTGCACGGCGTGGGCGTCTCGGTCGTCAACGCCCTGTCGGACTGGCTGGAACTGCTGATCCACCGCAACGGCAAGGTCCACCAGATGCGCTTCGAGCGCGGCGACGCGGTGACCTGGCTGAAGGAGACCGGCGTCTCCCCCGTGCGCGAGGACGGCCCCAAGGCCGGCGAAGTGCTAACCGGCACGGAAGTGACCTTCTTCCCGTCGAAGGAAACCTTCGCCTTCATCGAATTCGACCGGAAGACCCTCGAGCATCGCCTGCGCGAGCTGGCGTTCCTGAATTCGGGCGTGACTATCTATTTCAAGGATCACCGCGACGCCGAGCCTTGGGAAGAGAAGCTGTTCTTCGAGGGCGGCATCGAGGCCTTCGTTCGTCACCTCGACAAGGCCAAGACCCCGCTGCTCAAGACGCCGATCACGGTGCGCGGGACCAAGGACAAGGTCGAGCTCGACCTGGCGATGTGGTGGAACGACAGCTACCACGAGCACATGCTGTGCTTCACCAACAACATCCCGCAGCGGGATGGCGGCACGCACCTTTCGGCCTTCCGCGGCGCCCTGACCCGGGTGATCAGCAACTACGCCGAAAGCTCGGGCATCCTGAAGAAGGAAAAGGTCAACCTGGGCGGCGAAGACAGCCGCGAAGGCCTGACCTGCGTGCTGTCGGTCAAGGTGCCCGACCCCAAGTTCAGTTCGCAGACCAAGGACAAGCTGGTCTCGTCCGAAGTGCGTCCCGCTGTTGAAAACCTCGTCGCCGAGGGCCTGTCGACCTGGTTCGAGGAACACCCGAACGAAGCCAAGCAGATCGTCAGCAAGATCGCCGAGGCCGCCGCAGCCCGCGAAGCCGCCCGCAAGGCGCGCGAACTGACCCGCCGCAAGAGCGCGCTCGACATCACGTCACTGCCCGGCAAGCTGGCCGACTGCTCCGAGCGCGATCCGGCCAAGTCCGAGATCTTCATCGTCGAGGGTGACTCGGCCGGCGGCTCGGCCAAGCAGGCCCGCAACCGCGACAACCAGGCCGTCCTGCCGCTGCGCGGCAAGATCCTGAACGTCGAGCGAGCGCGCTTCGACAAGATGCTGTCGTCCGACCAGATCGGCACGCTGATCACGGCGCTGGGCGCCGGCATCGGCCGCGACGACTTCAACCCGGACAAGGTGCGCTACCACAAGATCGTGCTGATGACCGACGCCGACGTCGACGGCGCCCACATCCGCACCCTGCTGCTGACCTTCTTCTACCGGCAGATGCCGCAGCTGATCGAGCGCGGCTACATCTACATCGCCCAGCCGCCGCTCTACAAAGCCAGCAAGGGCAAGTCGTCGCGCTACCTCAAGGACGACACCGAGATGGACGCCTTCCTGGTGGACGAGGGCGTCGACGGCGCTGAGCTCGACCTGTCGTCGGGCGAGCGCCTGATCGGCCAGGACCTGCTGGCGCTGGTGCAGCTGGCCCGCTCGGCCAAGGGCAATATCGACCGCCTGGCGGCTCGCGCCCCGGCCTCGGCCATCGAGCAGGCGGCCCTGGCCGGCCTGCTGGGCGAGACGCCTGACGCCGCCGCCGCCGCCGGCCGCCTGAACCTCTACAACGAGGAAGGCGACGGTCCCTGGTCGGGCGAGCGGGGCGACACCGGCTACGTCTTCAGCCGCGTGCGTCGTGGCGTGTCGGAGCGCATCGTGCTCGACGACGTGCTGCTGCACGCCGCCGACGCCCGTCGCCTGGCCGAACGCGGCGTCAAGCTGGCCGAGGTGTTCGCCAAGCCGGCCGTGTTCCGCCGCAAGGACAAGTCGACCACCATCCGCGGTCCGCTCGACCTGGTGCAGGCCGTGCTCGACGCCGGCCGCAAGGGCCTGACCATCCAGCGCTACAAGGGGCTGGGCGAGATGAACCCCGACCAGCTGTGGGAGACCACGCTGGACGTCGACGCCCGCACCCTGCTGCAGGTCAAGGTCAACCACGCCGACGACGCCGACGACATGTTCAGCCGCCTGATGGGCGACTTGGTCGAGCCGCGCCGCGAGTTCATCCAGGAAAACGCCCTGGACGCCGAAGTCGACGTCTGACGACGCTTGGCCCTTGCGGGCGAACGGTGTTTTTGAAACCCTCCCAGGTTGAGCGACCTGGGAGGGTTTTTCATGCCGGTTTCGATATTGGCGGCCGCGATGCTGGCGCTTTCGGTTCCACAAGGGACGCTGCCGCCGCCGGCGGTCGACGAGGTCGAGGTCTCGCCCCGGGGCGTGGATCCCTATCCGGCCTTCGTGCGGCGGGCCACGCCCCTGACGCCGGCCGGCAAGGTGATGGTGTGGTCGGCGGCGCTGTGCCCCTACGTGGCCGGCGGGCGCACCGAGGAGAACCGCTACCTGCACGACCGCATCAGCCAGACGGCGCGCGCGGCCGGGGTGCGGATGGCGGCCAAGGGCTGCCGGCCCAACCTCACCGTCGTGCTGGCCGACGAGCCCGAGACGCTGGTGCGCAAGGCCAGGGCGGCCGGCAAGTTCTGGGTCGACCGCGAGCGGCCGGTGAGCTTCGAGCGCTACGCCACCACCGACCGCCCGGTGCGGGTGTGGACCAACTTCGCTGAGGTCGACGTCATGCGCGGCGCGGTCAGCGCCGACGGTCTGGGCAATGATCTCCTGATGTTCACCATCAGCAGCGCCGGCTCGCGCGTGCGCACCTCGGTCGTGGGGGTGATCCAGGACCAGTTCGTGGTGGTCGATCGCCGGCGGATGGGCGGGCGCAAGCTGGCGGGGCTGGCCGACTATGTCGCCCTGGCCGGGGTGGCCTCGGCCCGCGCCGACCAGGACTATGCCGGCTTCAACACCGTGCTGAACCTCTTCACAGAAGAGGGTAGGGGCGACGCCTCGCCGATGGACCGGGCCTATCTGCGCGGCCTGCAGACGGTGAAGCCCGACTCGCCCGGCGGCTCGCAACTGGGCCAGGTCGTCACGGCCATGCGCGCCGAACGCGACGGCAAGACCGGGCGCTAGTCCGCGGGCGAAACGCCCCGACAATCCAGAGCAGACAGTCGCCGGACGAGGACCGCCTCGGCCCGGGCGAACCGCCGCACCCATTCCGACACGCACCCGCCATCAAGTTCGTGTAAAGGCTAGGGATCTTTCAGGTCTCGCCTCGTTCATGCGGCCTCCCCAAGCGGAAGGCCGATCGTTCCTATCGAAGACCTGATCCACGTGATAAGAGGCCCGCCCCCCAGAATCAGGCCGAGGGCGGGGCGGTAGGCGTTAGGAGAAGCCAAAAATGAGCAGGGTGCTGGTTATCGGCGCGGGTGGCGTTGGTTCGGTCGCTGTCCACAAGATGGCGATGAACACGGATATTTTCTCGCACATCACCTTGGCGAGCCGCACGAAGTCGAAATGCGACGCCATCGCCAAGTCGGTGCTGGAGCGCACGGGCGTGACCATCGACACCGCGGCGATCGACGCCGACGACGTCGCCGCCACGACCGCGCTGATCAAGGCGGTGCAGCCGGCCCTGGTGGTCAACCTGGCGCTGCCCTACCAGGACCTGGCGATCATGGACGCCTGCCTGGCGTCGGGCGTGAATTATCTCGACACGGCCAACTACGAGCCGCGCGACGAGGCCAAGTTCGAATACAGCTGGCAGTGGGCCTACCAGGACCGCTTCAAGGACGCCGGCCTGATGGCCCTGCTGGGCAGCGGCTTCGACCCGGGCGTGACCTCGGTGTTCACGACCTACACCAAGAAGCACCTGCTGGACCGGATCGACACGCTCGACATCCTGGACTGCAACGGCGGCGACACCGGCCTGCCGTTCGCCACCAACTTCAACCCCGAGATCAACCTGCGCGAAGTGACCGCCCCGTCGCGTCACTGGGAAAAAGGCCAGTGGATCGAGGGCCCGGCGCTCAGCCACAAGCAGGTGTTCGACTTCGAGGGCGTGGGCCCCAAGAACATGTACCTCATGTATCATGAGGAGCTGGAATCCCTGGCCAAGTTCTATCCGGAGATCCAGCGCATCCGCTTCTGGATGACCTTTGGCGACAGCTACCTCAAGCACCTGGAAGTGCTGGGTAATGTCGGCATGACCAGCATCGAGCCGATGATGTTCCAGGGCCGCGAGATCATCCCGATGGAGCTGCTCAAGGCGCTGCTGCCCGAGCCGTCGTCGCTGGGTCCGCTCACCAAGGGCAAGACCAACATCGGCACGATCGCCACCGGCGAGAAGGACGGCAAGGCCCGGACCGTCTACGTCAAGAACATCTGCGACCACGAGGAAGCCTACGCCGAGACCGGCAACCAGGCCGTCAGCTACACCACGGGCGTTCCGGCCATGATCGGAGCGGCCATGATGCTGACCGGCAAGTGGAAGGGCGCGGGCGTGTTCAACATGGAGCAGCTCGACCCCGATCCGTTCATGGACATGCTGAACCAGCACGGCCTGCCGTGGACGGTCGAAGACCTGGCGGCTCCGCTGGCTTTCTAAGGACCAAGAACGAGACCCATGGAAACCAGGGCCGGTGATCCGGGCGCCTTCGCGCATTTCGACCTGAACCGCGTCGCTTCGCCCGCCTTCGTGGTGGACGAGGTCGCGGTGCGGCGCAATCTGGCCGTCCTCAAGGACGTGCGAGATCGCGGAAACGCCCGCGTCCTGCTGGCCCTGAAGGCCTTTTCAATGTGGTCGCTGGCGGACGTCGTCGGGGAGTATCTCGACGGCGTCTGCGCCTCGGGCCTGTGGGAAGCGCGGTTGGCCCGCGAGTTCTACAAGGGCGAGCTGACCACCTATTCGCCCGCCTACAAGGCTGAGGATCTGCCCGAGATCCTGCGGCTGTCCGACCACGTGATCTTCAACTCGCCCGACCAAGTGGCGCGTTTCGAGGGTGTGATCGCGCAGGCCCGCGCGGACGGCGAGGTGTTCGAGATCGGCCTGCGGCTGAACCCCGAACATTCCGAGGGCGAGGTCGCCAAGTACGATCCGGCCCAGCCCTGTTCGCGGCTGGGCTTCCCGGTGTCGCAGCTGCGGCCCGAGCACATGCAGGGCGTCGATGGTCTGCACATCCACGCCCTGTGCGAGCAGGATTTCGAGCCGCTGGCCCGCATCTGGGCGGCGGTGGAGCCCAAGCTCGCGCCGCTGCTGGGCGGGGTGAAGTGGCTGAACCTGGGCGGCGGCCACCACGTGACCCGCGCCGATTACCAGACCGACCGCCTGGTCGCGTTCCTGAACGAGGTGGCCGTTCGCCACGGCGTGCAGGTCTATCTGGAGCCCGGCGAGGCCGTGGCGCTGGACGCCGGCATCCTGGTCGGCGAGGTGCTCGACGTCTTCGACAACGGCATGCCCATAGCCATCACCGACATCTCGGCCACCTGCCACATGCCGGACGTGATCGAGGCCCCGTACCGCCCCGCCATGCTCAAGGAGCCGGCCGAGGGCGTCGCCGTGCGCCTGGGCGGCCCGTCCTGCCTGGCCGGCGACATCATCGGCGACTACGTCTTCGCCGAGCGCCCGGCGCCGGGAACGCGCATCGCCTTCCTCGACCAGGCCCACTATTCGATGGTCAAGACCAACACCTTCAACGGCGTGCCGCTGCCCGCGATCGCGCTGTGGAACAGCGACACGGACGGGCTGCGGCTGGTCCGGCAGTTCGACTACGCCGCGTTCCGCGACCGGCTTTCCTAATCGCGCCGGCCTGACGGGCCAGTCGGCCGGTGGCCTATTCGGCAGGCGGGATGTCGGCCTTGGTCGGGCGGAAGATCTCGAACATCGCGGCGGGGTCGACGGCGACATAGTCGCCGCGGCCGCCCCAGCGCAGGATCGGCTGGCCCGCCGGCGCGTCGTAGACGCGGTCTGGACGGATCAGCCGGCGGTCGATGTGGACGGCCACGACCTCGCCGAAGGTCATCCAGGTCTCGACCGCCTCGCCGGCCGCCGTGGTCAGCTGGAAAGACTGGGTGACGCGGCACTCGAAGTTCACCGGGCTTTCCAACACGCGCGGCGCGGCGATCAGGCTGCTGTCGACCGGCGTCAGGCCGGCCAGTTCGAACTCGTCCTGGCCGGGGGCGGCGGGCACCGAGGTCATGTTCATCGCCTGGGCCAGCTCGCGCGTGGCCAGGTTCCAGCAGAACACGCCGGTGGCCTGGACGTTGGCGATGGTGTCCTTCCAGCCCGTCGAGGCGAAGCCGACGATCGGCGGGGTGTAGTTGAAGGCGTTGAAGAAGCTGTAGGGCGCCAGGTTGCGCCGCCCCTGGGCGTCGACGCTCGAGATCCAGCCGATCGGCCGCGGGCCGACGATGGAGTTGAACGGGTCGTGGGCCAGGCCGTGGCCGTCGCGGGGATGGTAGACGTAGGCGTCGGCGGCGGCCATGCGGGGGGCTCCAGGTTGGAGCTGTGCAGGTAGGGATGGGGGAGGGGTTCGGCAACAAGGTGCTCCCCCTGAAGGGGGAGCTGTCGCGGAGCGACTGAGGGGGAAGCGGCCGCGAAACAGGCCAATGCGGGGGAAGCTGATAACGGCCCCCTCCGGCCCTTCGGGCCACCTCCCCCAGAGGGGGAGGATCCCTTACGACCACCCGCCTCCCAGCGCCTTGTAGATGGCCACGACGTCGGTGTTCACGCCGGTTTCGGCGACCGTCAGCGAATCCTCAGCCGCCAGCAGGGTGCGTTCGGCGTCGAGCAGCACCAGGAAGTCGATACCGCCTTCCTTGTATTGGATGCGGGCCAGTTCGGCGGCGCGGCGCGAGGCGGCGGCCTGGTCGGCCAGGCTCTTCAGCCGGGCCTGGCGCTGGGCGTAGGAAACGAGCGCCGTCTCCAGGTCCTCGATCGCCGCCAGCACGGTCTGGTCGTAGGCCGCCAGGGCCGCGTCGTTGCGGGCCTCCGCGGCCTTCAGCCGCGCGCGGGCGCCGCCGAGGTCGAGCGCCGGCCAGCTGACCGCCGGGGCGACCGACCAGGCCTGGCTGGCGCTGTTGCCGAAGCCTGACGACGTGCCCGACAGGAAGCCGACGAAGCCGGTCACCCGCACGCGCGGGAAGAGGTCGGCGGTGGCCACCCCGACCTTGGCGGTCTGGGCCGCGAGGCGACGCTCGGCCGCCTGCACGTCGGGGCGGCGGCGCAGGAAGTCCGACGCCTCGCCGATCGGCAGGGCGGTCACCAGCGGCGCGGGTTCCTCGGCGCGCGGGGCGAGCTGGGCGTCCAGCGCGCCGGGACGTTGGCCGGTCAGCACGGCCAGGCGGTAGTTGGCGCGGGTGGCGGCGGTGACCAGATCGGGGATCGTGCCTTCCGTGGCGTTGAGGCGGGCCTCGGCGCTGGCGACGTCGATCGCCCCGCCGGCCCCGGCCTCGAACCGCACGCGGGTCAGGCGCAGGGTGTCGCGCTGGGTCTCGAGATTGCGGCGGGCCACCGCCAGGCGGGCCTGGGCGCCACGCAGTTCCAGGTAGTTGCGGGCGACCTCGGCGGCGACGGTCACCTGCACGTCGCGCAGGTCGGCCTGGGCGGCCCCGGCCTCGGCGCTGGCGGCCTGCACGCCGCGACGCACGCGGCCGAAGAGGTCGATCTCCCAGGCCGCATCCAGGCCGGCGCGATAGCTCTCGACCTCGACCCGCTGGTCGGAGAAGCCGGGCTGCTGCTGCTTGGTGTCGGTATAGCCGCCCGAGGCGGTGACGCGCGGGATCTGGTCGAGGCGCGCGTCCTTGAACAAGGCGCGGGCCTCGTCGACGCGGGCCACGGCGACCTTGAGGTCGAGATTGGCGGCCAGGGCCTGGGCGACCAGGGCGTCGAGCGTCGGGTCGCCGAACGCCTTCCACCACTGGGCCTCGGGATTGGCGGCGGTGGAGGCGACGGCGGGGGTCGCGTTCTGGAGGGCGACGGGCGCGGTGGCCGGGGCCTTGTAGGTCGGGCCGACGGCGCAGGCCGTGGCCAGCAGCGAGACGCCGGCGACGAGAGCGACTTTGAGGAAGGTCATGGGAAACCTCGGAAGGTCTCCCTTCCCCCTTTGATGGGGGAAGGGGCGGGGATGGGGGTGACAGCATTTCAGGATGGGGAGCGCGGCCGACGCCGCTTCACCCCCACCCCTGGCCCCTCCCCCATCAAGGGGGAGGGGAAGGTTTGTGCTAGTGAGCCTGCGCCTCCACCGCCGGGGCCGTCTTCACGGTCGCCAGCGACTTGCGGCCCGAGAGCCGGCGGATGACGTAGTAGAAGACCGGCGTCAGGATCAGGCCGAAGACGGTGACGCCCAGCATGCCGGAGAACACCGCCACGCCCATGGCTCGGCGCATCTCGGCCCCGGCCCCGTGCGACACCACCAGCGGCCAGACGCCCATGATGAAGGCGATCGAGGTCATCAGGATGGGACGCAGGCGCAGGCGGCAGGCCTCCAGCACCGCCTGGAGCGGCGTGTCGCCCTCGATCTCGCGTTCGCGGGCGAACTCGACGATCAGGATGGCGTTCTTGCACGCCAGCCCCACCAGCACGATCAGGCCGATCTGGGTGAAGATGTTGTTGTCGCCGCCGGTGACCAGCACGCCGACCAGGGCCGACAGCAGGGTCATCGGAACGATCAGGATCACCACCAGCGGCAGGCTCCAGCTTTCGTACTGGGCGACCAGCACGAGGAAGGCCAGGAGCACGCACAGCGGGAAGATGTAGATCGCCGTGTTGCCGGCCAGGATCTGCTGGTAGGTCAGCTCGGTCCATTCGAAGCCGATGCCGTTGGGCAACTCTTCAGCCGCGATCTTCTCAAGCGCAGCCTGGGCCTGGCCGGTGGAGAAGCCGGGGGCCGGGCCGCCGTTGATCTCGGCGGTCAGCATGCCGTTGTAGTGCATCTCGCGGTCGGGACCGGTGGCCTCCTTGAAGCTGACGAAGGCGCCCAGCGGGATCATCTGGCCGTCGCCGTTGCGGGTCTGCAGGCGCAGCATCTGCTCGGGCTGCAGGCGGAAGTCCTGGTCGGCCTGCACGTTGACCTCGTAGGTCCGCCCGAAGCGGTTGAAGTCGTTGACGTACAGCGAGCCCAGATAGACCTGCAGGGTCTCGAACAGGTCGGTCAGCGACACGCCCTGGGCCCGGGCCTTCTCACGATCGATGTCGGCCTGGATCTTGGGAACGCTGACCTGGTAGCTGGAGAAGACGCCGGCCAGGGCCGGATCCTTCTGCGCCTTGGCGATGATCGCCTGGGTCTGCTTGTAGAGCTCGTCCGAGCCGAGGCCGGCCTTGTCGACGATCTGCATGCGGAAGCCGCCGATGGTGCCCAGCCCCTGCACGGACGGCGGCGGGAAGACCGCGATCTGGGCGTCGGGGATGGCGGCGAACTTCTGGTTCAGCTGGCCGACGATGGCCCCGGCCGAGAGGTCCTTGCTGCGGCGGTCCTTGAAGTCGCTGAGCGGGAAGAACACCGCGCCGGCGTTGGGGCTGTTGATGAAGCCGTTGGCCGACAGGCCCGGGAAGGCCACCGAGTGCTCGATGCCCGGGGTCTTCATGGCGATGTCGCCCATCTGCTTGATCACGGCCTCGGTGCGGTCCAGCGAGGCGGCGTCGGGCAGCTGCACGACGGCGACCACATAGGCCTTGTCCTGCTGCGGCACGAAGCCGGACGGGGTGCGGGCGAAGGCGAGAGCGGTGAGCAGCAAGAGGCCGCCATAGACGAACAGCGAGGCGGTCGAGCGGCCCAGCGTCGCCTTCACGCCGCGGACATAGCCGTTCGAGGCGCGGTGGAAGACCTTGTTGAAGGGAACGAACAGCCAGCCCAGCAGGCGGTCGATCAGCTTCTGGAAGCGGTCCTTGGGCGCGTGGTGCGACTTCAGGAGCACGGCGGCCAGGGCCGGCGACAGGGTCAGCGAGTTGACGGCCGAGATGATCGTCGAGATGGCGATCGTCAGGGCGAACTGGCGGTAGAACTGGCCCGACAGGCCGGTGATGAAGGCCGTGGGGATGAACACCGCGCAGAGCACCAGGGCCACGGCGATGATCGGGCCGGTGACCTCGCTCATCGCCTTGCGGGTGGCCTCGGGCGGGCTTAGCCCGTTCTCGATGTGGCGCTCGACGTTCTCGACCACGACGATGGCGTCGTCGACGACGATGCCGATGGCCAGAACGAGGCCGAACAGGGTCAGGGCGTTGAGACCGAAGCCCAGCAGCAGCATGATCGCGAAGGTGCCGATCAGCGACACCGGCACGGCCAGGAGCGGGATCACCGAGGCGCGCCAGCCCTGCAGGAAGATCACCACCACGATGACCACCAGGATGATGGCCTCGATCAGGGTGTGGACCACCGAGTCGATGCTTTCCTGCACGAAGGCGGTGGTGTCGTAGATGATCTCGTAGTCGACGCCTTCGGGGAAGTCCTTCTTCAGCTCCTTCATGGTCTTCTTGACCTCGGCCGCCATCTCCAGGGCGTTGGAGCCGGGGCGCTGGAAGATCGGCACGGCGACGGCCGACTTGTTGTCCAGCAGGGAGCGCAGGGCGTAGTTGTTGGCGCCCAGTTCCACGCGGGCCACGTCGCCCAGGCGGGTGATCTGGCCGTCGGCGCCCGAGCGGATGATGACGTCGCGGAACTGGTCTTCGTCGGTCAGGCGGCCGGGGGCGTTGATCGACAGCTGGAATTCGGCGCCCGAGCCGGCGTTGGGCGGCGCGCCCAGCTGGCCGGCGGCCACCTGCACGTTCTGCTCGCGCAGGGCCCGCACGACGTCGCCGGCGGTCATGCCGAGAGCCGCAACCTTCTCCGGATCCAGCCACACCCGCATGGAATAGGCGCCGGCGCCGAAGATCTGCACGTCGCCCACGCCGTCGATGCGCTTGAGGCGATCGCGGACGTTCAGCTGCGCGTAGTTGCTCAGATAGAGCATGTCGTAGCGGTTGTTGGGCGAGATCATGTGCACGACCAGGGTCAGGTCGGGCGAGGCCTTGTTGGTGGTCACGCCGATGCGCTGCACCTCCTGGGGCAGTTTCGGCAGGGCCTGGGCGACGCGGTTCTGCACCTGCACCTGGGCCTTATCCAGGTCGGTGCCCAGCGCGAAGGTCACGGTCAGGATCATGGCCCCGTCCGAGGCCGACTGGGACGACTGGTAGATCATCCCCTCGACGCCGTTGATGGCCTGCTCCAGCGGCGAGGCGACGGTCTCGCCGATCACCGACGGGTTGGCGCCCGGATAGGCCGCGCGCACGACGACCGTCGGCGGCACCACCTCGGGGTACTCGCTGATCGGCAGGTTGGGCAGGGCGACAAGCCCCGCGATGAAGATGACGATGGACAGCACGGCGGCGAACCGCGGTCGTCCGACGAAGAATTTTGCGAAATTCATGGGGAGCGTCCGGGGAGGGGAGGGACGAGTTTGGAGACCCCCTCGGCCTTTGCGGGAGAGGGGAGCGTTCAGAGGGGCCGCCCTCGTCTTTCGACAGGCTCAGGAAGAGGGCTACTTTTGCGAGGGGCGGGTCAGTCGAAACCCTCATCCTGAGCTTGTCGAAGGACGAGGGTTTCGCGCTCCGCCGTTAGTTCTGGCTCGTGCTCGTCGCGACCGAGGCCACCTTCCGCGGGCCGACTTCCAGCTGGCCGAGGTCGGCCGCCTGAGTCTTCACCGCCACCGGGGCGACGGTGTCGCCGGGCTTGACCTTCTGCAGGCCGCCGACGATCACCCGGTCGCCGGGCTTGAGGCCCTGGCGGACGACCCGCAGGTTGCCGGCCAGCGGGCCGACCTCGACGGGCCGGTACTGGGCCTTGTTGGCCTGGTCGACGACGATGACGTAGCGCTTGCCGAGGTCGGTCGCGATGGCGCGGTCGGGGGCCAGGGCCACCGTCTGGCTGGCGGCGCTGACCAGGCGGATGCGGGCGAACAGGCCCGGCGTGAACTTGCCGTCGGCGTTGGCGAAGATCGCCCGGCCGCTGATCGTGCCGCTCTTGGCGTCGAGCGCGTTGTCGATGAACGACAGCTTGCCCTCGTGCGGATAGCCGTCCTCGGTCATCAGGCCCATGTAGACCGGGCTTTCCTTGCCGCGCTCGGCGGCGGCGTACTTCAGGAAGGTCTGCTCGTCGGCGCTGAAGGCCGCGTAGATCGGTGCGTCGGAGACCACCGTGGTCAGCATGTCGGCCTGGGTGACCAGGTTGCCGCGGGTGATGCGGGCCTTGGAGACGCGGCCGTCGATCGGCGAGACGACCTTGGTCCATTCCAGGTTCAGGCGGGCGGTCTGCAGGGCGGCCTGGGCGGCGGCGAGGTTGGCCTGGGCGGCCTTCTCTTCCGAGGCCAGGCGGTCGAATTCGCTGCGGGCCAGGGCGTTCTGGTCGATCAGACGCTGGCCGCGTTCGCGGTTGACGACGGCCAGGTCGAGCCCGGCCCTGGCGCGGGCCACTTCGGCGCCGGCGCGGGCGGCCTCGGCCTGGAACGGGCGCGGGTCGATCTCGAACAGCACCTGGCCCTTGCGGACATAGGCGCCTTCGGCAAAGCGCACGGCGTTCACATAGCCGCCGACCCTGGGGCGGATGTCGACGGTGTCGACCGCCTCCAGGCGGCCGGTGAAGTCGTCCCACTGGCGCAGCGACTTGAAGGCCACGTCGGCGACGGTGACCTGCACGGCGGGGGCGGGGCCCTGTTCGGGCTTGGCCTGGGCGCTGCAGGCGGTAAGGACCGCCAGCGCGGCGAGGCCGGCGAAGGTGTTGATGGCTTGGCGCATCGAAGGACCTGTCGAGAAGGACGCTCGGGGAGGCGAGCGGACAAGAAGGAGAGCGGGGGTACGCTTGGGACGACTATTCCCAGGTCGGCGGACGGTAGGGTCGCGACGACCGGGTGCGGGGCTTGGGCGCGGCGGCCTTGCCGATCCAGCGCTGGATCGAACGGCCGTGGCGGGCTGCGCTGGCCAGCCACCCGGTGGAGAGGCAGGCCGTGGCGGCTTCGGGGGCGGCGGTGATGTCGCCCGCGTTCGGCATGGCTTGCGCTCCGTTCAACGGGTAAGAGGGTGAGAAATGTCGCAGGGTCTGTTGCTTGACTTGGCTCGGCGGAATGACGATTTAGGATGTGACGATACCGTTCGGTATCACTCCATGGCGGAGAGATACTGACCGGTAACTCTCACGTCAAGGCGAGGTGTTGCGAAAATGGCTGCGAGAAAATCTGGGGAGGTCGGCTCGGGGGAGCTGGGAGCCGGGACGGCGTGCGCGCCGGACGGTCCGCCAGCGTCCAAGAGGCCCGCCCGCGACCGGATCTTCGAGACGGCCCGCGAGCTCTTCTACCAGCACGGCATCCGGGCCGTCGGCGTCGAGGCCATCGCGGCCGAGGCCGAGGCCACCAAGATGACGCTGTACCGGAACTTCCCCTCGAAGGACGAACTGGTCGCCGAGGTGCTGCGCGAGCAGGAGCGCGAATACTGGGCCTGGTGGGACGGCGTCACGGCCTGCTGCTGCACCGATCCGCGCGCCCAGCTGGAGGCGATCTTCGACGCCTTCGAGACCAAGGCCTGCGACATGAACGTCCACGGCTGCCCGCTGTCGAACGCCGCCATCGAGCTGCACGAGGAGAACCACCCGGCCCAGCAGGTGTCGGTGAACTACAAGCGCTCGCTGCACGGCCGGCTGATCGACCTGTGCCGCCGCGCCGACGCCGCCGACGACGAACTGGCCGACGCCCTGATGCTGCTGATGGAGGGCGCCTACACCGCCCGCGTCACCCTCGGCGCCGACGGCCCAGCCCGCTCGGTCGCCCGCGCCGCCCGCAGCCTGATCCGCGTGCATTTGGGTTAGAAAGATCCTCCCCCTCTGGGGGAGGTGGCCCGAAGGGCCGGAGGGGGGGCGTTTTCAGCTCCCGCTGATTTGGTCGTCTCTTCCCCTTAACCAGAGGGTCTCAGCTTCGCCGCCAGCCCGCGCGCGCCGGCCATCGCATCGGCCCAGGTGACCTCGAATCCTGCGTCGTCGCCATAGTAGGGATCGGCCACGGCCTTTCCGGCGCGCCCGTCCACATGATCCAGCAGCAGGCTCAGCCGCGCCCGGCTCCCCGCCGGCGCCAGGCGCTTCAGATTCCGCAGATTGTCCAGATCCAGCGCCACCACGTGGTCGAAGCGCTCGAAATCGGCCGCCGTGACCTGGCGCGCCGCATAGTGGCCGATCTCCACCCCGTGCCGCCGCGCCGTGGCCTGCGCCCGCCGATCCGGCGGATCGCCCGCGTGCCAGCCGCCCGTGCCGGCCGAATCCACCACGACGTCCAGGCCCAGCCGCTCGGCCTCCAGCCTGAACGCAGCCTCGGCCAGCGGCGAGCGACAGATGTTGCCCAGGCAGACGAAGAGTACGGAAACGGTCATGCCACAGCGCTACGGCCAAACCCGCCACGCCGACAACCTGGAATTTTCAGGAGTATCTTCAAGGAGAAGAAGAATGGCGCGCCCGGAACGATTCGAACGTCCGACCCTCAGATTCGTAGTCTGATGCTCTATCCAGCTGAGCTACGGGCGCGCACTGCCTTGCGGCGAGGCGGGGGGAGATACCCCGTACCCCTGGGGTGCGCAAGCATCTTGTCGCTAGAAAGTCGCCAAGTTCGGTGGATAACTGCGCGATCCCTTGGCGCGTAAGGGTTTTCGAGCGCGAAAAAGATGTCGCAGGGGCGTGCGGCGGCGATTTTTCGCGAGCGTGGTGGCGGCGTCGGGGGCATGGTTCGTCGAATCTCCGCTGTCCGAGTCGGATTTCCGACGCGCCGGACGGCCTGTTCCGCGCCCTCGCCCGAAGGATCCGCCCATGCGCCTGCCCGTTCTCGCCGCCCTCGCCGTCCTGACCGCTTGCGGAGGGATCGCCGGCTGCGCGACCGCGATGGGGCCGCAAGCTGCGGCGACGGCCCCGGCCACCGCCGGCGCGGCGGCCGCCTACAGCCCGCGCGGCATGGTGGCCTCGGCCAATCCGCTGGCGACGGAGGCGGGCCTGCGAGTGCTGCGCGAGGGCGGCTCGGCCGTCGACGCCGCAGTGGCCGTGCAGGCGGTGCTGGGCCTCGTGGAGCCGCAGAGCTCGGGCCTGGGCGGCGGCTCGTTCATGGTCTTCTACGACGCCAGGACCGGCAAGGTGACGGCCTATGACGGCCGCGAGACCGCCCCGGCCGGCGCGACGCCCGCCCTGTTCCTGGGCGAGGACGGCAAGCCGGTGTCGTTCATCGCCGCGGTGCTGTCGGGTCGCTCGACCGGCGTGCCGGGGGCGGTGGCCATGCTGGCCCAGGCCCAGAAGGAGCACGGGGCCATCGGCTGGGACCGCCTGTTCCTCGACGCCGAAAAGCTGGCCGACCAGGGTTTCACGGTGAGCCCGCGCCTGGCCTCGATGATCAACGGCCGCTCGCCCCAGGGCCAGACGCCCGACGCGACCGCCTATTTCACCAAGCCCGAAGGCGGGCGCTACCAGGCCGGCGAAACCCTGAAGAACCCGGCCTACGCCGCCACCGTGCGCCGCCTGGCCGCCGAAGGCCCCTCGGCGCTCTATGAAGGCCCGCTGGCGCAGGCGATCGTCGCCAAGCTGCACGAGGGCGAGCGCCCCTCGGCCATGACCCTGGCGGACCTGAAGGCCTACAAGCCGCGCAGCGCCGACGCCCTGTGCCGGCCGTGGAAGGTCTACAGCGTCTGCGTGCCCAACCCGTCGTCGAGCGGCGTGTCGCTGTTGCAGGCGCTGCTGATGCTCGAGCACACCGACATTTCAAAGCGCGGACCCAAGGACCCGATCGCCTGGACCCAGATCGCCGAGGCCGAGCGGGTGATGTACGCCGACCGCGACCGCTATGTCGGCGACCCGGGCAAGGTCAGCGTGCCGATCGAGGGGCTGCTGGAGCCGGCCTATGTGAAGGAGCGCGCCAGGCTGATCGGCGAGACGGCCGGCCCGGCCCCGAGCTTCGGCCTGCCCAAGGGCGCGCCCAAGGTCGGCCCGGACTCGACGATCGAGCCGGGCGGCACCACCCACTTCGTCATCGTCGACGCGGCCGGCAACGTGGTGTCGATGACCACCACGGTCGAGAGCATCTTCGGCTCGGGCCGGATGGTCGGCGGCTTCTTCCTCAACAACCAGCTGACCGACTTCAACTTCGCCCCGATCGACAAGGACGGCCTGCCCGGCGCCAACGCCGTGGCCGGGGCTAAGCGCCCGCGTTCGTCGATGTCGCCGGTGGTGGTGCTGGACAAGAAGGGCAAGTTCCTGGCCGCCGTCGGCTCGCCCGGCGGCTCGGCGATCCTGTCCTATAATCTGAAGGCGATGGTGGGCGTGTTCGACTGGGGCCTGTCGATGCAGGACGCCGTGGCGCTGCCCAACCTGGTGGCGCGTGGCGATACGTTCTCGGGTGAAGTGAACCGCTTCGGTCCGGAGCTGACCGCCGCCCTGCAGGCGCGCGGCGTGATGGTCAAGGAAGGCCAGAACGAGAATTCGGGCCTGCACGGCGTGATCGTGCGGCCGGGCGGCAAGCTGGAGGGCGGGGGGGCTGCG
>NZ_JBMDIW010000044.1:0-26270 GCF_057808875.1 Caulobacter sp. FG7 | reverse complement strand
ATCCCTTCCCCCTCAGTCGCTTCGCGACAGCTCCCCCTTCAGGGGGAGCATCTTGGACAAAGGGCCGGAGGGGGGCCGTTCTCAGCTTCCGCTGCGCCGGAATGTCATCACCAACGCCCCCCACCGATCGCTCACGCGATCGCCTCCCCCACAGGGCGAGGTTCGGCGCGATCCAGGGAGAGCCTAGCCCTTCTGCCGCGCGGCGAACTCCCGGCGGAACTGCTCGAACCGCCCCTCTTCGATCGCCGCCCGCATGGCGGCCGTCAGGGCCTGGAAGAAGGCGATGTTGTGCCACGACAGCAGCACCTGACCCAGGATCTCCTCGGCCTTGAACAGGTGGCGCAGATAGGCCTTGGAATAGTCGCGGCTGGCCGGGCAGTCGCTGGTGGGATCCAGCGGGCTCTCGTCCTCGGCGAAGCGGGCGTTCTTGATGTTGATCGCCCCGTCCCAGGTCCAGGCCTGGCCATGGCGGCCCGAGCGGGTCGGCAGCACGCAGTCGAACATGTCGACGCCGCGATAGACGGCTTCCACCAGATCGATCGGCTTGCCCACGCCCATCAGGTAGCGCGGCTTGTCGGCGGGCAGCAGGCCCGGCGCGTAGTCCAGCACCTCGCACATCGCCTCGTGGCCTTCGCCGACCGCCAGGCCGCCGATGGCGTAGCCGTCGAAGCCGATCTCCTGCAGGCGCTCCGACGACTCCTTGCGCAGGTTCTCGAAGGTCGAGCCCTGCTGGATGCCGAACAGGGCCTGGGTGTCGCGGGTCCCGAAGGCGGTCTTCGAGCGCAGGCCCCAGCGCGCCGACAGCTCCATGCCCTCGCGCGCCCGCTTCTCCTCGGCCGGCCAGGCCACGCACTCGTCCAGCTGCATGACGATGTCGGAGCCCAGCAGGTCGGCCTGGATCTCCATCGACCGCTCGGGGCTCAGCACGTGCTTGGTCCCGTCGATGTGGCTGGCGAAGGTCACGGCCTCTTCGGTGACCTTGCTGATCCCCGACAGGCTCATCACCTGGAAGCCGCCGCTGTCGGCCAGGATCGGCTTGTCCCAGCGCATGAACTTGTGCAGCCCGCCCAGGCGCTTCACCCGCTCGGCGCTCGGCCGCAGCATCAGGTGATAGGTGTTGCCCAGGATGATGTCGGCCCCGGTGTCCTTGACCTGGTCGACCGTCAGGGCCTTGACCGTGCCCGCCGTGCCCACCGGCATGAAGGCCGGGGTGCGGATGTCGCCGCGCGGGGTCTTCAGCACGCCCGTGCGGGCCTTGCCGTCCGTGGCTTTGATCTCGAAGGGGAAAGCGGCCATCTAGACGGTCTCTGTATCGGCGCGGAACAGCAGCGAGCCGTCCCCGTAGGAATAGAAGCGATAGCCCGTCGATATGGCGTGCTCGTAGGCCGCGCGCATCGTCTGGCGACCGGCGAACGCGCTGACCAGCATGAACAGGGTCGACTTGGGCAGGTGGAAATTGGTCATCAGCACGTCGACCGCCCGGAACCGGTAGCCGGGCGTGATGAAGATCGCCGTCTCGTCGGCGAACGGCCGCACCACGCCGTCCTCGCCCGTGGCGCTCTCGATCAGGCGCAGGGAGGTGGTGCCGACGCAGACGATGCGGCCGCCGGCGGCATGCACCGCGTTCAGGGCGTCGGCCGTCTCCTGGCTCACCTCGCCGAACTCGGCGTGCATCTTGTGCTCGGAAACCTCGTCGGTCTTCACCGGCAGGAAGGTGCCCGCGCCCACGTGCAGGGTGACGAAGTGCAGGGAAACGCCCTTGGCCTTCAGCGCGTCCAGCAGGTCCGGCGTGAAGTGCAGGCCCGCCGTCGGGGCGGCCACCGAGCCGTCCTCGCGGGCGTAGACGGTCTGGTAGTCGGCGCGGTCGCGGTCGTCCTCGGCCCTTTTCGCGGCGATGTACGGCGGCAGCGGCATCATGCCGTGCCGGGCGATGCCGATGTCGAGGTCAGGGCCCGACAGGTCGAAGGCCAGCACGACCTCGCCGCCCTCGTGCTTCTCGACCACCGTGGCGTCCAGACGCTCGGCCTCGCAAGGCGTCGAGCCCTGCGCGGCGAAGGCCACGCGGTCGCCGGCCTTCAGGCGCTTGCCCGGGCGCATGAAGGCGCTCCAGCGGTCGGGGGCGATACGGCGATGCAGGGTGGCCTCGACAGCCACCGGCGTGCCGTCGGCCCCGCCGGTCGTGCGGCCCTCGCGCAGGCCCGACAGGCGGGCGGGGATCACCCGGGTGTCGTTGAACACCAAAGCATCGCCGGGACGCAGGAAATCGGGCAGGTCGCGGACGATGCGGTCCTGAAGATCCTGCCCCGGGCGCACGACGAGAAAGCGCGCGCTGTCGCGCGGCTCGGCCGGGCGCAGGGCGATGTTGTCGTCGGGAAGGTCGAAGTCGAAGTCGGAAAGGCGCATGGGCCGGCTTCAAGGCCACGAAGGGGGCGCAAGGTCAAGGCGCGGCGCGGCCGCATCGGCGCCGCACGGCTGCGCAACCGCTCGAGCGAGCCCTTCGAAATGTACGCCGGCCTGCACGACCGTCGCCGGCTCGTGCTAAGGGCGAAGTCATGCAACTGATCCTGCACCTTGCCCGACTGTTCTGCCGCGGCACGGCCCTGGCCCTGGTCCTGCTGGCCCTGGCGCTCGGCCTGGCCGGCCTCGGCGGCGCCTTCAGCGACCGGCTGGACGTGGCCAACCACTTCGCGCCGGTCTGGCTGGTCACAGGCCTCGCCGGCGCCCTGGTCGGGGCGATCGTCTCGCGGCGCAGCGAGCGCTGGGCGATCGTCGTCATGGGCGTCGTCGCGATCCTCGCCCACGGCGGCCTGATGGCGCCGGAACTGATCGCCGCCCAGACCCGCAAGCTCGATCCGGGCCCCGCGACGCTCAAGGTCATGCAGTTCAACGTCTGGGCCTCGAACGACGACCCGACCGAAGCTCTGGAATGGGTGCTGGCCGAGGACCCCGACGTCCTCTTCGTCGAGGAAGGCGGCGGCAGCGCCTGGCCGCTGATCGGCCCGCTGCGCCGGCTCTATCCGTTCGTCGTCTCCTGCGTGGGCAACACCCGCCCCTGCGACACCTGGATCTTCAGCAAGAAGAAGATGGTCGCCCGGGGCGGCGTCTACGACCGCGAGCGGCCGCTGTCGGTGGCCTGGGCCACCCTGGCCGATGCGAACGGCCCGTTCACGGTGGTGGCCACCCACTATGTCTGGCCGATCCCGGCCGGCGCCCAGCAGGCCCAGAGCCGGCGCCTGGCCGCGATGCTGGACGGCTTCGACAAGAAGGCGATGATCGTCGCCGGCGACTTCAACTCGACGCCCTGGTCGTGGAGCCTGCGCCGGCAAGACAGGCTGTTTGGCCTGGAGCGGCGCACCCTGGCCCTGCCCTCCTGGCCGTCGGGCTCTTTCACCCGCCTCTTGAAGGCGCCCTTCCCGTTCATGCCGATCGACCACCTCTATGCCGGCAAGCAGTGGAAGACGGTGTCGGTCAAGCGCGGCCCGCACCTGGGCTCGGACCACCGGCCGGTGCTGATCACGCTCAAGCGCGGGTGAGTTCGGCGATCTCGGCGGCGAGGTTGCGACGGGCCTGGGCGTCCAGCGCCTCGGCCAGGGCGGGATCGGGGAACAGCACCGGCGCATCGAGGAAGGTTCGCAGCACCCGCGCCCGGCCGGCGCGATAGATGTCTTCCGGCACGGCCGCGTACTCCTCGCGGATGGCCCGTGCATAGGCGGCGTAGGCTTCGGGCTCCGCGCCCAGGATCGACAGGTCGATCGAGACCATCAGCGCGCCGAGCCGGTCGCCCGCCTCGACGGTGTGGCCCTTGGTCAGCAGGATAAGCCGCTCGACCTCGGCGATGTCGGCTTCAGGCGCTTCGGCCGCGGCCAGGGCCTCGCGGGCCAGGTCGGCGCTGCGGGCCTCGTTGTCGGGCCGGAGCGGATCGTAGACGGCGTCGTGCCACCAGATCGCCTGGACCAGCAGGTCGCGCTCATGGCCGTCGAGGCCGGGCGTGGCCGCCAACCGGGACAGACAGTCCTCGATATGGACCAGCGTGTGATAGCGCCGGTGCGGCTCCCGATAGGCCTCGCGCGGCGGTTCCGGATGAGCGCTCATGCCGTCTCCGAAAGGAAAAGGGCCCCTCCGTTTCCGAAGGGGCCCTCTTTTCGACTTTAGGCGTCGGCGGCGATCTTGGCGCTGACGATCTTGCCCGGCGCGCGGGGCGGCTCGCCCTTGGGCAGGCTGTCGACGTTTTCCATGCCTTCGCTGACCACGCCCCAGACGGTGTATTGCTTGTCGAGGAAGGTGGCGTCGTCGAAGCAGATGAAGAACTGGCTGTTGGCCGAGTTCGGATCCGGCGTGCGGGCCATCGAGCAGACGCCGCGGACGTGCGGCTCGGCCGAGAACTCGGCCTTCAGGTCGGGCTTGGACGAGCCGCCGCGGCCGGTGCCGGTCGGGTCGCCGCCCTGGGCCATGAAGCCCGGGATCACGCGGTGGAAGACGACGCCGTCGTAGAAGCCCTCGCGGACCAGTTCCTTGATCCGCTCGACGTGGCCCGGAGCCAGGTCGGGACGCAAGGTGATGGTGACCGGACCGGTCTCGAGCGTCAGGATCAGGGTGTTTTCGAGGTCAGCCGACATGGTCGTCCCTTCGGTACGGGGTTTGGCGGGCATGCCCGCCGGAAAAATTGAGTCTGGCGCTCTTTAGCCCGCCGCAAAGCGGCTGTGAACCGCCGTTACTGAACGCTGACGGGGACTTCCAGGTCGCAGACCGAGAAATCCGCGCCCCTGGCCCTACGCACGGCGGCGATCTGGTTGCGGAACCACGGGCTGTTCGGATCGATCACCCGCACCTTCGGACGCTCGGCCTCCGGGATGTCCGACAGCAGGCGCACCTTGGTCATCTCGTCCTGCGGGTCGGGCACCGGCTCGCCGGTCTTGATGTCGCGCACCACCTCGAGCCCTGAGATCACCCGGCCAAAGGCGGTGTAGCGCTTGTCCAGCGACGGATAGGGCTGGCGCATCAGGAAGAACTGGCTGTTGGCGCTGTCGGGCGCGTCGTCTCGGGCCATGCCCAGCACGCCGGGGCAATAGGTCCCCCAGGCGGCGACCTTCTTGTCGCCGGTCATGGAAGTCCAACTCAGCGCCTGGCTGACCACGGGCAGCGACTTCAGGAAGCCGACCTCGGTCCCGGCCGGCGAGGCGGCGACCACGAACGGCAGGGCCTGGTCGCGGCGGAAGGTGAACTCGGCCTTGAGGTTGGGCTTGCTCGAAGCCCCCTGCCCGGTGTCCTCCGGATCACCGGTCTGGGCCATGAACCGGTCGATGACCCGGAAGAAGGTGCGCCGGTCGTAGACGCCCTCGCGGGTCAGCTCCTGCAGGCGCGCCACGTGGGCGGGCGCAACTTCGGGAACCAGCTCGACCAGGATGCGGCCCTTGGTGCTGTCGATGACCATCACCGTGTCCGGCGCGGGCGTGCGCCAGTCGGACTCGCGGGGACCGGCCGGCGCCGCGAGGGCGGCGGCGGCCTTGGCCCGCTTGGCCTTGGGCGCGGCCTGCGCCGCCGGAACGACCGCCGCGGCGGCCAGGAGAGCGACGGCGGAGACGATCGGCAGGCGCATTCAGTCGACCTTCGCTTACTTGCTGACCTTCGCGGGTACTTCCACGTCGCAGATGTTGTAGCCGGCGCCAAGCTCGGCCTGCTTCTTCTTGACGACTTCGGCGAAGGCGGCGCTGCGGGTGTCCATCACCTGCACGGTGGGGCGCTTGTCGGCCGGGATGTCGGCCAGCACCTTGACGCTCAGCATCTTGTCCTGCGGGTCGGCGACCGGCTCGCCGGTCTTGATGGCGCGCACCACCTCCAGGCCCGACAGCACGCGGCCAAAGCCCGTGTAGGTCTTCTCCAGCGACGGATAGTGCTGGCGCATGAAGAAGAACTGGCTGTTGGCGCTGTTGGGATCGCCGGCGCGGGCCATGCCCAGCACGCCCGGGCAGAAGTTGGCCCAGGCCTGCACCTTGCCGTCGGCGGTCATGGCGGCCAGCATCGACGACTGGCTGGTCACGGCCAGCGGGCCGACGAAGCCGGTCTCCAGCGTGCCGACCTTGCCGGCCGGGGCGAACGAGCCGCCCGAACCGGCGCGACGGAAGGTGAACTCCGCCGTCAGGTCGGGCTTGTCGGAGCCGCCGGTGCCGTCGTTCTTCGGATCGCCCGTCTGGGCCATGAAGCTGTCGATGACCCGGAAGAAAGTCAGGCCGTCGTAGAAGCCGGCCCGCGCCAACTCGCGCACGCGCTCGACGTGGCCAGGCGCGGCCTCGGGAACCAGCTCGGCGACGATGCGGCCCTTGTTGGTCTCGACGACCAGCACGTTCTCCGGATCGGGCGTGCGCCATTCGGCGCTTTGGGCGGCGACTTGAGCGGAGGCGGCCGTAGCCGAAACGAGCGCCAGGGCGGCGACGCCGAGAACGCGGAACGCAGACTTCATGGATTTCCCCGAACAGATCTCGTCGCCCCGCGTAGAACGGGCGGAGCGGAACCACAAGCTTTGTCGATGATTTCGGCCACTTGTGGGCGATGGGCGCAACGAACCTCCCCCTCTGGGGGAGGCGATCGCGCAGCGAGCGGTGGGGGAGAACTTCAGGCGCAGCGGCAGCTGAAAACGTCTCCCCTCCGTCGCCTTTGGCGACACCTCCCCCGGAGGGGAGGATCCTTGGATCAACGCGCCTTGATCTTGGCGATCAGGTCGGTGGCCACACCGGGGCTGACGAACTTGCCGACTTCGCCGTCGAGCGAAGCGATTTCCTTGACCAGCTTGGAGGCGATGGCCTGGTGGCGCGGGTCGGCCATCAGGAAGACGGTCTCGATCTCGCGATCCATCTGCTGGTTCATCGCGGTCATCTGGAATTCGTACTCGAAGTCGGCCACGGCCCGCAGGCCGCGGACGATCATCTGGGCGTTCACCTCGCGGGCGAAGTGGATCAGCAGACTGTCGAAGGGGCGGACCTCGATGGCCGCGCCCTTCAGATGAGCCGTCTCGCGCTGCAGCATGGCGACCCGCTCGTCGAGCGAGAACAGGGGGCTCTTGCCGATGTTGACGGCTACCCCGATGACCAGCTTGTCGACCAGCTTGACCGCCCGACCGATGATGTCGAGGTGGCCGTTGGTGACCGGATCGAAGGTCCCGGGATAAAGACCGATACGCATGAAACCCCCTGCGCCTTTGACTTACGGGGTCTCTTCCGCCCCGTTTGCCTCGTCCTGCCCTTCGTCGCCGCCGGCCTCGGCCAGACGTTCGACGCTCACGACATGCTCGTCCGCCGCCGTGCGGAAGACGGTTACGCCCTGAGTATTCCGCGCCGCAACACGAATTTGCGCGACGGGGCACCGTATCAGCTGACCGGCGTCCGTCACCAGCAGGATTTGGTCGCTCTCGTCGACCGGGAACGAGCCCACCAGCTTGCCGCCGCGCTTGGACAGATCCTGGGCTGCAAGGCCCTGGCCGCCACGACCGGTGCGACGGAAGTCGTAGGCGCTGGTGCGCTTGCCGTAGCCTTCCGACGAGATGGTGAGGATGATCTCCTCGGCCGCGCCCAGTTCGGCGATGCGTTCGACGGTAAGGGTGGCCTCGTCGGCGTCCTCATCGCCGTCCTCCACCGGCGCGGGGGCGTCGTCGCCCTCCTCGCCGCTGGCGGCGCGCAGCAGGGCGCGCTGATGCTTGAGGTAGGCGGCGCGCTCGGCCGGGGTGGCGTCGACGCTGCGCAGCACGGCCATCGAGATGACGGTGTCGCCCGAGGCCAGCTTCACGCCGCGAACGCCCGTGGAGTCGCGGCTGGCGAACACCCGCACCTCGTCGACCGAGAAGCGGATGCAGCGGCCGGCCGCCGTGGTCAGCAGCACGTCCTGATCGCTGTTGCAGACGGCGACGCCGACGATGCCGTCGCCTTCGTCCAGCTTCATGGCGATCTTGCCGTTGCGGCGGACGTCGACGAAGTCCGACAGCTTGTTGCGACGCACGCTGCCCGAGCGGGTGGCGAACATCACGTCCAGGCCGTCCCAGGTGGCCTCGTCCTCGGGCAGGGTCAGGATCGAGGTGATCGTCTCGCCCGGCTCGATCGGCAGCAGGTTCACGAACGCCTTGCCGCGCGAGTTGGCGGCGCCCAGCGGCAGGCGCCACACCTTCATCTTGTAGACCTTGCCGCCCGAGGTGAAGAACAGCAGCGGCGCGTGGGTCGAGGCCGAGAACACGCGGGTGACGGCGTCCTCGTCTTTGGTCGCCATGCCCGACTTGCCTTTGCCGCCCCGGTGCTGGGTGCGGTAGTTGGCCAGCGGGGTGCGCTTGACGTAGCCGCCCATGGTGACGGTGATGACCATGTCCTCGCGGACGATCAGGTCCTCGTCTTCCATGTCGGCGTCGCCGTCGACGATCTGGCAGCGGCGCGGAATGGCGAACTTGTCCTTCACCTCGACCAGTTCCTCGCGAACCACGGCCATGATGTTGGCGCGGTCGGAGAGCAGTTCGAGATAGCCGCGGATGGCTTCGGCCAGCAGAGCGGCCTCGTTGCCGATCTCGTCACGGCCAAGGCCGGTCAGGCGCGACAGGGTCAGGGCCAGGATGGCGCGAGCCTGCTCGTCGGTCAGGCGGATGAAGCCGCCGTCTTCCAGCACCGAGCGCGGGTCGGCGATCAGCTCGACCAGGGGCAGCATGTCGCCCATCGGCCAGGCCTTGGCCACCAGGCGCTCGCGCGCCTCGGCCGGGTCCTTGGACGAGCGGATGATGTGGATGAACTCGTCGATGTTGGCCACGGCGATGGCCAGGCCGACCAAGACGTGGCCGCGGTCGCGGGCCTTGCCCAGCTCGAACTTGGTGCGGCGGACGACGACTTCCTCGCGGAACTCGACGAACACTTCCAGGAGCTTGCGCAGGCCCATCTGCTCGGGACGGCCGCGATTGAGGGCCAGCATGTTGACGCCGAACGAGCTTTGCAGCGCGGTGAAGCGATAAAGCTGGTTGAGGATCACCTCGCCCGAGGCGTCGCGCTTGAGCTCGACCACGATGCGCATGCCGTCGCGGTTGGACTCGTCGCGGATGTCGGCGACGCCCTCGATCTTCTTGTCGCGGACCAGCTCGGCGATGTGCTCGACCAGGTTGGCCTTGTTCACCTGATACGGGATCTCGGTGATGATGATGGCTTCGCGGCCGGTGCGGATCTCGTCGACGCTGGCGACGCCGCGCATGACGACCGAGCCGCGGCCGGTCAGCAGCGCGTTGCGGGGCGGCGAGCGGCCGATGATCTCGCCGCCGGTCGGGAAGTCCGGGCCCGGCACGAGATCGAGCAACTGGTCGGTAGTGACCTCCGGCTCGTCGATCAGCAGCAGGCAGGCGTCGATGACTTCGCCGAGGTTATGCGGCGGAATGTTGGTGGCCATGCCGACGGCGATGCCGCCCGCGCCGTTGACCAGCAGGTTGGGGATCCGCGACGGCAGGACGGTGGGTTCCTGCTCCTTGCCGTCGTAGTTGTCGGCGAAATCGACCGTGTCCTTGTCGAGATCGGCCAGCAGCGACATGGCCGGCGGCGCCATGCGGCACTCGGTGTATCGCATGGCCGCGGGCATATCGCCGTCGACCGAGCCGAAGTTGCCCTGGCCGTCGATGAGCACCAGGCCCATCGAGAACGACTGCGTCATGCGCACCAGGGTAAAGTAGATCGAGGCGTCGCCGTGCGGGTGATACTTACCCATGACGTCACCGACGACGCGGGCCGACTTGACGTACGGGCGCTCGGGCGTCTGGCCCTGCTCGTGCATCGAGAACAGCACCCGGCGGTGCACCGGCTTGAGGCCGTCGCGCGCGTCCGGAAGGGCGCGGCTGACGATGACGCTCATCGCGTAATCGAGATACGAGCGGCGCAGCTCGTCCTCGATGTTGATCGGGGCGATGTCTCCGCGCGGCCCTTCGGGAGGCAGAGTGTTTTGATCGTCGTTCAAGGGGATTTTTCGCCGTCAGAATCGAACACGGAACAGTCGGAAACAGTTAGCATTCTGACACGGACGGCGCCACCTTCGCCGCCCCATGCGTCCCCTACGAATGCAGGAGCAGTTCATGCGTCTGACCGCCCTTTTCCTCGCCGCCGGCCTCGTGGCCGCCACCACGGCCTCCGCCGCCGATGCGCCCGCCACCGCGACCGCCGAGATCAAGGGCGCCGACGGCAAGACCATCGGTACGGGGACGATCACCGAAGCCCCGCACGGCGTACTGCTGAAGATCGAGGCCAAGGGCCTGACGCCGGGCTGGCACGGCCTGCACTTCCACGAGAAGGGCGACTGCGGCACGCCTGACTTCAAGTCGGCCGGGGCCCACGTGCACACCACGGCCACGGTGGTCCACGGCCTGCTGAACCCGAACGGCAACGACAACGGCGACCTGCCCAACCTCTACGCCGCCGCCGACGGCAGCGCGGTGACCGAGGTGTTCTCGCCCCTGGTGTCGCTGAAGGGCGCCGGCGGCCGTCCCGCCCTGCTGGACGCCGACGGCTCGGCCATCGTCATCCACGCCAGCCCCGACGACCACACCAGCCAGCCGATCGGCGGCGCCGGCGCGCGCAGCGCCTGCGGCGTGGTGAAGTAGGGCTTCGCCCCCTTCCCCACCCAGGGATGGAAACAGAAACGGCCTCCGGATCGCTCCGGAGGCCGTCTTCGTATGGGCGGTGAGCCCGACCCTAGCGCGGCAGCACCAGGCCCGGATCGATCGGCTTGGCCTTGTCCTTCGGGGTCGGGGCGTAGCGGACCTCGAAGTGCAGCTGGGGCTCGTTGACGCCGCCCGTCTGGCCGACCGTGCCGAGCTGTTCGCCCTGGCCGACCTGCTGGCGCATCTTGACGTCGGTGGTGGCCAGGTGAGCGTAGGCCGTCACCCAGCCGTCGGCGTGCTTGACCAGGACGAGATTGCCGAAGCCCGGCACCTGGTTGCCGGCATAGACCACCTCGCCCGAGGCGGCGGCCTTGACCGGCGCGCCGGCCGAGGCGCGGATGTTGAGGCCGTCGTTGCGCTGGCCCGTGCCCTTGGGGCCGAAGTCCGAAATGGTCTCGCCGCGCACCGGCCAGATGAAGCGGCCGCGGCCGGCGGCCGTAATCTCGGCCTCGGTCGGCGGGGCGCTGCTCTCGATGATCGGACGCGACGGCGCCGGCGGCGGGGTGATCGGCTGGGCCGAGACCGGCGCGCTGGGACGCGGATAGCTGGAGGCCGAACCCGACGGCGTGTAGGGGCGCGGGCTGGACGGCAGGCCGCTGGTCGACGGCGCGGGGGCCGGCGACGCGCCGATCGGCGCCTGGGCGGTCGTGGTCGGGGCGGGCGTCGACGGGCGCGGCGCGGGCGTCGTCACCGTCGTGCGGACCGGACCACGGTCCTTGTAGCCGTCGGGCAGGACGACCTTCTGGCCCTTCTTGACCGAGGCGCCGGTGCGCAGGTTGTTTTCCTTGGCCAGGGCCGAGACGCTGACGTTGAAGCGCTTGGCGATGCCGGCCAGGGTGTCGCCGCTTTCGGCCACATAGGCCTTGTCGGTGGTCGCCGGGCCTTTGAGCTTCTGGCCCGGACGGATCACGTACGGGGCCTTCAGATCGTTGTCCTCGACCAGGTCCTTGCGGGTGGTGCCCAGCTCGCGGGCGATGGAGTCGATGGCGTCGCCCGACTTCACCGTGTGGATCTTGGGCTTGCCGGCGACCTCGATCACCTTGCCGGTGATGCTGACCGTCGTCGTGGTCGTGGCGGCCGGGACCGGCTCGTCGTCGACGACCGGGCGCGACGGCGGCGGGGCGGCGGCCGGGCGCGAGCCGATCGGCGGGGCCGAGGCGGTCGGCGTGCGGGTCGGCGCCGGCGCGGCGCCCGCCAGGGTGGACGAGCCGCCCGGAACCGGCTGCATCACCGTGGTCTTGGACGGACCCTTGTCCTTGTAGCCTTCCGGCAGGCGGATCTTCTGGCCGGCGCGGATCGAGGCGCCGCTGCCCATGTCGTTCTCGTCGGCCAGGGCTACCGGCGTGACGCTGAAGCGGCGGGCGATGGCGCTAAGGGTGTCGCCGCTCTCGACCACATAAGCTTTCGCCTTGGTCGAGGGGCCCTTCAGCTTCTGCCCGGGCTTCAGGCGATAGGGTTCTTCCAGGTCGTTCAGCTTGGCCAGTTCGACGCGCGAGATGCCCATCTTGCGGCCGATGGCGTCGAGGCCGTCGCCGGACTGGACGGTGTAGGTCTGCGGGGCGCCGCTGACGTCGACGACCTTGCCGCCGGTGACCGTCACCACGACCGGACGCATGGCCGGCTGCTGCTGCACGGGCGCCGGCGCGGGAATCGGACGGCTGTCGGCCGGCGGCGGGGGCGGCGGCGGAATGTCGGAGGGCACCGGCGACAGCGGCTGGCTGGACACGGCGCCGGCGGCGACCGGCGCGGTCACCGGCGGGGCGTCGTCCTCAGGCGGCTGGGCGGCCGGCGGCGGGGTCTGGACGGCGGGCGGAGCCTGGACGAGCGGCGGACTGACGCCGGTGTCGGCGCGGGTCGGATACTGGGCGCCGGTCGTCTCGCAGGCCGCGAGCGTTCCAGCCGTCAGCGCGATCACCGCCGCTTGCGTCCACAACTGCCTCATGACCTCTCCTTTCCTCGCGGAGCCTTCAACTCGCCGCCGCAAGGGTAAATCAAACCTTAACCAAATACGCACGGCGTCGCCGAACCTGTGGACGCCGGGCCCGCTCTACTCGCGGGCGACGCCTTCCAGGATCGGGACGAAACGCACGTCGCACAGGGCTTCGACTGTGAAGCCCCCCTTCCCGTCGCCGGCATAGCGGCGAAGGCTCTGGACCGGCCCCCGACCAACGGGCGCGACGAGCACGCCGTTGGGCTTGAGCTGAGCCAGAAGCCCCTTGGGTTCTTCCTGCGCCGCAGCCGTGACCATAATACGGTCAAAAGGCGCCTGCTCGCGCCAGCCTTCCCAGCCGTCGCCGAACTTGGTGATGACGTTGGTCAGGCCCAGGGTCGCAAAGCGCGCCTCGGCCTCCTTCATCAGGGTGCGATAGCGCTCGACCGTGTAGACGAGGCGCGACACACGGCTGAGGATCGCGGTCTGGTAGCCCGAGCCGGTGCCGATCTCGAGCACGCGGCAGCGCGGCTCCACCGTCAGGGCCTGGGTCATCAGGCCGACGATGAAGGGCTGGCTGATGGTCTGGCCGCAGGCGATCGGCAGGGCCGAGTCCTCCCACGACCGCTCCTTGAAGAGGTCGGGGGTGAAGAGGTCGCGCGGGGTCTTCTCGATCGCCGACAGCACGCCGGGATCGGTCACGCCCTGGGCGCGCAGGGCGTCGAGCAGCCGCTTCAGCAGCGCTTCGGGCGTTTCCGGGCGCTTGGCGCTCGCCATCACAGGCCAGGCTCCGGCTTCGAGGCGAGCTTGGGCGGCGCTCCGCCCAGCACGCCCTTGAGGGCGGCGACGGTGGCGTTGTGCGTCAGGTCGATATGCAGGGGCGTCACCGAGATGCGCCCTTCGTACACGGCCCTCAGATCAGTCCCCTCCGGCGGGTTGGACGGCTTGGCGGTGAAGCCGGTCCAGTAATAGTCGCGACCGCGCAGGTCAGTCCGCTTTTCAATGCGCCGCAAGTGCGAGTCGCGGAAGCCTTGGCGGGTCACTTCCACGGCATCGACGCGTTCGGGCGGGATCGGCGGGAAGTTGACGTTCATGACGACGTCGGCCGGCCAGCCCACCTCCAGCAGGCGGCGGATGATGCCCGGCGCGAAATGCTCGGCGGTCTCCCAGTGGGCGACGACCTCGTCGGCGAAGTAGGTCATGGCCTGCGACAGGGCGATGGCCGGAACGCCCAGCACCATGCCTTCGATGGCGCCGGCGACCGTGCCCGACAGGGTGACGTCCTCGGCCAGGTTCTGGCCGCGGTTGACGCCCGAGAGCACCAGATCCGGACGCGCGCCCTGCACCAGTTCCTGAAAGGCCAGCGCCACGCAGTCGGTGGGCGTGCCCTCGACGGCGAAACGGCGCTCGCTGATCTTCCGCACGCGCAGCGGGTCAGCCAGGGTCAGGGCCCGGCTGGCGCCCGACTGCTCGTACTCCGGCGCGACGACCCAGACGTCGTCCGACAGGGCCGCAGCGATCCGCTCCAGGGACGCGAGCCCCGGGGCGTGAATGCCGTCGTCGTTGGTGAGGAGGATCCGCATCTTACTGCACCTCCCCCGAGCAACGGGAGAGGTGGCGCGGCGCCACCGGCGACGTGACGGAGGGGGCGACCGCGGCAACAGCGCCCAGTCTCGCCCCCTCCACCACGGAGCCTGTCCTCGGGCGCGCGCTTTGCGCGACCCGGGGGTGGTCCCCCTCCCCCGTTGCTCGGGGGAGGAACTTGAAGGCGGATCCGATCACGCAGCGCCCCCGATATGGGTCAGGCCGCCCATGTAGGGCTGCAGCACGGCCGGGATGGCGATGCGGCCGGCTTCGTCCTGGTAGTTCTCCAGCACGGCCACCAGGGTGCGGCCGACCGCCAGGCCCGAGCCGTTGAGGGTGTGGACGTAGTGCGTGCCCTTCTCGCCGGCCTTCTTGTAGCGGGCGTCCATGCGGCGGGCCTGGAAGTCGCCGCAGTTGGAGCACGAGCTGATCTCGCGGAAAGTCGCCTGGCTGGGCAGCCAGACTTCCAGGTCGTAGGTCTTGCGCGCGCCAAAGCCCATGTCGCCCTTGCACAGCAGCATGGTGCGGAACGGCAGCTCCAGCTTCTTCAGCACGGTCTCGGCGCATTCGACCATGCGCTCATGCTCGGCTTCCGACTGGTCGGGCGTGGTGATCGAAACGAGCTCGACCTTCTGGAACTGGTGCTGGCGGATCATGCCGCGGGTGTCGCGGCCCGACGCGCCGGCTTCCGAGCGGAAGCAGTAGGTCAGGGCCGTCAGGCGCAGCGGCAGCTCTTCCTCGCCGGTGATCTGCTCGCGCACGAGATTGGTCAGCGACACTTCGGCGGTGGGGATCAGCCAGTGATCGCCGGTGGTGCGGAACAGGTCCTCGGCGAACTTGGGCAACTGGCCGGTGCCGAACAGGGCCTCGTCCTTCACCAGCACCGGCGGACTGACCTCGGTGTAGCCGTGCTCCACCGTCTGCAGGTCGAGCATGAACTGGCCGAGCGCCCGTTCCAGGCGGGCGATCTCCTTCTTGAGCACCACGAAGCGCGCGCCGCTCATGCGGGCGGCGGCCTCGAAGTCCATGCCGCCCAGGGCCGCGCCCAGGTCGACGTGGTCCTTGGGCGCGTTAAGGCGGCCGGCCGGCAGCTTGGACGCATCGCCCCAGCGGCGCTGCTCGACATTGCCCGCCTCGTCCTCGCCTTCGGGCACTTCGGCGGCGGGGATGTTGGGCAAGGACGCCAGCAGGTCCTTCAGCTTGGCGCCGACCAGATGCTCTTCTTCCGAAGCCTCGGCCATGCGGCCCTTCAGCGCCTCGACCTCGGCCATCAGGCGGGCGGCTTCGGCCTCGTCCTTCTTGGCCTTGGCCATGCCGATCAGCTTGGAGCTTTCGTTGCGCTTGGCCTGGGCCTCCTGCAGGACGGTCTGGGCCGCACGCAGCTGGGCGTCGAGCTTGACGGCTTCCGAGGCCGCGCCCGACCGCCCCTTGGCCGACCAGGCGGCTTCATAGGCTTCGGTATTTTCGCGGATGGCCTTGATGTCGTGCATCGGAATGAGCTCGGCAGGAAGTCGTTAAGAAACGCCCTTCTCTAAGGCGCGTCGGCAAGGGCGCCAACCTTCTTACACGTCTGCGCTCCCCTCGCAGGAAAGGGTGGCGCTGCAGAGCGAGGTCGGATGAAGGGTCGCACGAACGCGAAACGCCGCGAAAGCTGATGGGCTTTCGCGGCGTTCGATGTCTGAGAGACCCTTCACCCGCAAGGAGAGAAGGAAAGCGGTTAGACCGCCACCACGTCCTTGCCTTCCTCGGCCTCGCGCTTGGCGCGGCTGCGCTCGATCAGCCACACGCACCAGATGCCGATCTCGTAGAGCAGGCACATGGGGATCGCCAAAGTCAGCTGGCTGATGGGATCGGGCGGGGTCAGGATGGCGGCGGCGATGAACACGCCGACGATGGCGTAGCGGCGGCCGGCGCGCAGCATCTTGGAATCGATGATCCCGGCCATGCCGAGCAGCGACACCACCACCGGCAGCTGGAAGCACAGGCCGAAGGCCAGCAGCAGCGAGGTCACCAGGGTCAGGTAGTCCGAGACCTTGGGTAGCAGCTGGATGTTGATGGCGGTCGTGGAGATCTGCTGGCTCATCGAGAACCACAGCACGAACGGCAGCATCACATAGTAGACCAACGCGGCGCCCAGGATGAACATGAACGGCGAGGCCAGCAGGAACGGCAGGAAGGCGCCCCGCTCGTTCTTGTAGAGACCCGGCGCCACGAAGCGATAGAGCTGCCAGGCCAGGACCGGGAAAGTCACGACCACGGCGCCGAAGCCCGCCAGCTTGATCTTGGTGAAGAAGAATTCCAGGGCCGCGGTGTAGACCAGCTCGAGGGCCTTGGCGTTGCCCATCGGGATGTCCTTCAGCCCGACGAGCGCCAGCAGCAGGTCGAACGGACCGTGCTTGCCGCCCGAGTGCTGCGCCGCCAGCAGTTGCTGGCCGACGGTGAAGGGCTTCACCAGAAACAGGAAAATCTGGTCGGAGAAGTAGAAGCAGACGCCAAAGCCGACGAACAGCGCCACGACGCAGACGATCAGGCGCGAGCGCAGCTCGGTCAGGTGCTCAAGCAGCGGGGCTCGCGAGGCCTCAATCTCGTCTTCCGGATCATGTCCGATCGAATTGGTCACGAAACGATGTCCGAGCTGGAGGCGGCGGTCTTGGTGGTGCGCTTGCGAGCCGGCTTGGCGACCGGCGCGGCGACCTCGGCCTTGGCGGCTTTCGGCTTGGCGGCGACGCCGACATCCTTGGAAGCGGCCTTGGCGCGGGGCTTCTTGGCGACGATCTCGACGGTCGGCTCGGCCACGGCCTTGGGCGCGCGCTTGCGGGCCGGCTTGGCCGGCGGCTCGAGCGTGGCGGCTGCGTCGACGGCCGGCTCGGGATTGTGGGCCGCATAGGGATGAGCCTGCACCGAACCGCTGTTCAGGCTGGCGTCGATATCGGCGAACACCTGGTCGACATTGGCGTCCTTGGCCTCGTCGACCGCGACCTGCACGGGATTGGCGTACTGGCCGGCGCGCATCGCCTCGACTTCGCGACGCAGGTCGTCGAGCTCGGACTGGCGGGCCATCTCGTCGAAGCTGGCGCGGAACTCGTTGGCCATGCCGCGGATCTTGCCGACGAACTGGCCCAGCTTGCGCAGGAGAACAGGCAGGTCCTTGGGGCCGACGACGATCAGGGCGACCGCGGCGATGACCAGGAGTTCTGCGCCGCCGATATCAGGGAGCATGCAACCGCCTCAGACCGGCCCGGCGCTCGCGTGGAGGCCCAGGCCGCGCAGTAGGAAAAACGCGGGCCGCGCCCTCGCTTTGGAAGGCGCGGCGAACAGAGACCTTACGACTTGCGCAGGTCTTCCTTCTCGGCCTCGGTGCGCGGCAGGGCGCCGGTCGACTTGTTGTCGGCCACTTCCTGGCTGCTGTCGTCCTTCAGGCCGTCCTTGAACGCCTTGATGCCCTTGGCGGCGTCGCCCATGATCCCGGACAGCTTGCCGCGACCGCCGAAAAGCAGGGCGACGACCGCGATCACGATCACCCAGTGAATCCAGCTCATGCTACCCATAACGGCGGTGCTCCTTGCGACAGCGGCGCTTTAGCCGCTGCGGCGTGTCGTTACAATGTCTCAGATAATATAGGCGTCCGCATGGCGTGGAGCCAAGCGGAACGGAATGCGGCGATTGCGCCCCGGCCAAGGCAGGCTATGCCTTGTCGCCCCCTTCCAACTCGCCCAGGAAATCCTGAGCGAATTCGGGCGTCTCGCCTTCGTCCAGCGGATCCTCGTTCTCGTCGTCGCGCATCGCCAGGGGATCGGGCACGCTGAACCCCGGCGGCAGGTTGAGGTCGAGCAGGCCCGCGGCCTTCATTTCGGCCACGCCCGGCAGGTCGCCCAGATTCGCCAGGCCGTAGTGTTCGAGGAAGGCGTCGGTGGTGCCGAAGGTCACCGGACGGCCCGGCGTGCGGCGGCGGCCGCGCATGCGGATCAAGCCAAGTTCCAGCAGCACGTCCAGCGTGCCGCGGCTGGCCTGCACCCCGCGCACGGCTTCGATCTCCGCCCGGGTGACGGGCTGGTGATAGGCGACGATGGCCAGGGTTTCCTGGGCGGCCTTGGACAGGCGCCGCGGCTCCTCGCGCTCCTCGGTCATCAGGAAGGCCAGGTCGGCGGCGGTCTGGAAGCGCCAGCGACCGGCCACCTCGACGAGCTCAATGCCCCGCCCGGCCCAGGTCAGGCGCAGATCGGCGACGCCTTGCTTGATGTCCGCCCCGTCGGGCAGGCGCTTGGCCAGATCCTGGACGCTCAGCGGCTCGGCCGCCGCGAACAGCAAGGCCTCGATGCAGCGCTCGGTGAAGATTGGGTCGAGGGTCATCTAGCGGGGGTCCCCCTCCGGCCCTTCGGGCCACCTCCCCCAGACGGGGAGGATCTCATTGTAGAAGATGCCCCCCTCTGGGGGAGCTGTCGCGGAGCGACTGACGGGGCTCCACGGCTCACAGCAGCCCCTCCCCGCCATCCGTCCGGGTGCGCAGGTAGATTTCCTCGAACGCCCCCATCTGGCGGACGGTCAGGGCGCCTTCCTTGGCCAGTTCCAGGCTCGCCGAAAGGGTGGAGGCCAGATAGCTGGCGGGCGTCGGGCCCTCGGGGTCCTCTTCCCAGCGCTCGACGGGAGCGACGCCGGACAGGGCCGTCCATTCCTCCATCCTCGGCAGGAAGGTGCGCAGGCGGTCGCGGGCGTCTTCCAGCGGATAGGCCTGGGGCGGACGCGGCGCGTAGTGGCGGCCGTGCTCGCGCTTTCGCTGGGAGATGTAGGCGCTCATCAGGGCGTAGAGGTCGCCCTCGAAGCGGGTGGAGGAAACGATCTTCACCGCATCGGGGTCGCCGCGCATGAAGACGTCGCGCTTGAGCTGCGGGCGCTCCTTCAGGGCCTCGACCGAGCGGCGCATGGCGTCGAGCTTGGCCAGGCGGAAGGCCAGCTGGGCGGCCATCTCCTCGGCCGGCGGCTCCTCGGCCTTGGGACGTTCGGGCTTGGGCAGCAGCAGGCGCGACTTCAGGTAGGCCAGCCAGGCGGCCATCACCAGATAGTCGGCGGCCAGCGAAAAACGCACGCGACGGGCCTGCTGGACGAAGGCCAGGTACTGCTCGGCCAGACGGGTGATCGACAGCTGAAGCAGGTCGACCTTCTGGTTGCGGGCCAGGGCCAGCAGGACGTGCAGCGGCCCTTCGTAGCCATCGATGTCGATGACCAGGGCCGCGCCGTCTTCGGCCGCCTCACGGGCGGCCGCGAAGTCGAATGTGGGCTGAAAGCCCGTGCTCACCCGGCGTACCGGCCATCGAAGGCGGCGTCGAAGCGGGCGCGGGCCTCGGCCACGTCGAGCGGCTCGGGAACCTTGACCAGGCGGCCCATGACGGCCTGGACCCGGCGGCGGGCCTCCTTGGACAGCTTGCCGACGCCGGCCATCACGGCCTTCATCTCGTCCATGTCGCCGTTGCAGTGCAGGACGACGTCGCAACCCGCCGACAGGCTGTCCTTGGCGCGCTGCTTGAAGTCGCCCGACAGCGCCTTCATCGACAGGTCGTCGCTCATCAGCAGGCCGTCGAAGCCCAGCGAGCCGCGGACGATCTGCTTGATCGCCTTCTTGGACGTGGTGGCCGGGCGGCGACGGTCGATGGCCGTGTAGACGACGTGGGCCGTCATCGCCATCGGCATGTCCGACAGCACCCGGAACGGGGCGAAGTCACGCGCGTCCAGTTCGGCCAGCTTGGCCTTCACGACCGGCAATTCCAGGTGGCTGTCGCTCATGGCGCGGCCGTGACCGGGAATGTGCTTGATGATCGGCAGCACGCCGCCGGCCAGAAGGCCCTCGGCGGCGGCGCGGCCCAGCGTGGCCACCTGCTCCGGCGTGTCGCCATAGGCGCGGTCGCCGATGATCTCGTGACCCTTGGGATCAGGTACGTCCAGCACCGGCACGCAGTCGACATTGATCCCCAGCGAGGTCAGGTCGTGGGCGATCAGGCGGGCGCCGAGGCGGGTGATCTCGCGGGCCATCAGCGGGTCGTTGGCGACCAGGTCGCCGTAGGCGCGGCCCGGCGGATACTTCCCCCAGTGGGGGGCTCCAAGGCGCGCGACGCGGCCGCCCTCCTGGTCGATCAGGATCGGGGCGTCAGGCCGGCCGACCGTCTCGCGCAGCGCCGAGGTCAGCTTGCGCACCTGGTCGGGCGTCTCGATGTTGCGCTTGAAGAGGATGAAGCCCCAGGGCTTCACGTCGCGGAAGAAGGCAGCTTCTTCCGCCGACAGGACGGTCCCGGCGCAGCCGAGGATGGCGGCGGACGACGTGCTCATGGGGCCCTCGCCTACTTCACGAAGCAGGACTTGCCGGCGGCGCTCAGGGCGTCGCAGAACGCCTTGGCGTCGGCGCGGCTGGAGAAGCCCGTGACCGAGGTGCGGTAGAGGGTCGAGCCGTTCTTGTCGATCGCCTCCACCTTCTTGCCCTTGCCGGCGGCCAGGCCCGGCGCGATGCGGGCGGCGTCGCTCCACGCCTTGTCGGCCAGGGCGGTCGAGGACAGGGCGCCGATCTGGACGCTGGCCGGCCCCGAGGCGGCGGCCGCGGGCTTGGGCGCGGCCGCCGCCGGCTTCGGCGGAGCGACGGCGGCGGTGGCCAGGCTCTCGATGCTGGGGGCCGGGGCGGGCTTTGCGGCCGGCTTGGCGACCGGCGGAGCGGCGACAGGCGCGGAGGGCGCCGTGGCGGCGGGCTTGGCCGGCGGCAGGCTGGCGCTCTGCACGGGAGCAGCCGGCGGCGGCGCGGTCGGACGGGCCATCGGCTCTTCCGGCGGTGCGGCATAGGTCGGCGAGGCCGTCGGGTTCTCGTGGCTGTAGATCTGCAGGCCGGCGGCCTCGTCGGGCTTGTTCTGGTCAGGCGCCGGGGCGGCCTTGATCTCGGCCACGGGCTCGCCGACGGTGCGCGGAGCGTCGTTGGGGCCGCGCACGCCGTTGCGATAGATCAGGAACACCGCCACCAGCAGCGTGCCCAGCACCACCGCGCTGATGATCAGGGTCAGCGGCAAGGGCCGCGACCCGCGCACCGGCTGGCGCGCATCGAACGAAAGCGGCGCATCGGTGGGCGGCGCATAGGCGCCGCGGTGCGGGTCGGACATCGAAAAAGGCTCCAGAATTCCGGCGCGCGTTCACCATGTGCGAATCACGCGCGCAAGTCCCTACTCTACTGGACCCGATGCGCGTTCAGAACTGTCGCACCCTCGACGGTCGTGCGTCGCCCGGCGCTCGCCCCGTCAGCTCCACACATCCAGGTGGAACAGCTTGCGGTGTTCCTCGATGGCGAAGCGGTCGGTCATGCCGGCGATGTAGTCGCACACCACGCGAGCCCTTCCGGCTTGGTCGCGGTTCTGCGACTTGGCGAACCATTCCGATGGCAGCACCTCGGGTTCGGCCAAGAACAGCGTGAACATCTCGGCCAGAATGCGGCGCGCCTGGCTGCGGGTGCGGTTCACGCGCCAGTGGCGGTACATCCTGGCATGCAGGAACTCGCGCAGGCGGGCCAGGTCCTCCAGCATGTCGGACGAGAACGACACCAGGGCGTGCGGCAGGGCCCGCACCTCGTCGGCCGAGGCGACGCCGGTGATGGCCGCGCGCTGCAGGGTCTCGCCCATCACGTCGTCGACCATGGCGCCGATCATCCGGCGCACGGCTTCCAGGCGGGTGATGCGGGCGTCGAGGTCGGGACGCTCGCTGCGCACCGCCGCCAGGATCGGGCCGATCAGCGGCACGTCCATCAGTTCATCCAGCGTGAACAGCCCCGCCTCGACCCCGTCGTCGATGTCGTGGTTGTTGTAGGCGATGTCGTCCGACAGGGCCGCCACCTGCGCCTCGGCCGACGCCCAGGTGTCGAGCTTGAGCCCGTACTCGCCGTCGTACTTGGAGATCGCCTTCCACGACGGCTGGCCCAGCTTATGGATCACCGGACCGTTGTGCTTGATGACCCCTTCCAGGGTTTCCCAGGTCAGGTTCAGACCGACGAAGTCGGGATAGCGGTGCTCCAGCTCGGTCACGACCCGGAAGGTCTGGACGTTGTGGTCGAAGCCGCCGAACTCCTTGGTCTGCAGCTCCAGCTCGTCCTCGCCGGCGTGGCCGAACGGCGGGTGACCCAGGTCGTGGGCCAGGGCGATGGTTTCGGCCAGATCGGCGTCCAGCCCCAGCGCGGTGGCCAGCGAGCGGGCGATCTGGGCCACTTCCAGCGAGTGGGTCAGACGGGTGCGGAACTGGTCGCCCTCGTGGGCGACGAAGACCTGGGTCTTTTCCTTCAGCCGGCGGAAGGCCGAGGTGTGGATGATGCGGTCGCGATCGCGGGCGAACGGCGTGCGGGTGCGGCTCTCGTCTTCCTGATAGCGCCGACCGCGTGACTTGGCCGGATCTTCGGCGTAGGGGGCGCGGGGGACGGCGAACGGAGACGTCGACATGAGCGGCCTTTTCTGATCGCCCCTTTCCCCGGGGCGCGGTCGCCCTCATATATGCGATAGATCAAGTTTCCACAGCCATGACCGACATCACCGTTACGCTTTCTTCCAATGCCGCCCGCCGCCTGCACGCCCTTTCGGAGGCTGAAGGTCGCGAAGTCATGCTTCGCGTCGCAGTCGACGGCGGCGGCTGCTCGGGCTTCCAGTACCGGTTCGACCTGGTCGAGGCCGCCGAGCAGGACGACCTGAAGATCGAGCGCGACGGCGCAGCGGCCCTGGTCGACGTCGTGTCGCTGGCCCTGCTGAAGGGTTCGGAGATCGACTTCGTCGACGAACTGGCCGGCGCCGAGTTCCGGGTCAGGAACCCCAACGCCAAGTCCAGCTGCGGCTGCGGCGTCAGCTTCTCGATCTGAGGCCACTTCCCGCCCCTCTCAAGTTTATGGCGTGACACGCGCCAAACTAGGCTCTACGGTCGCCGCCATGATCCTCGCCGCCAGCCAACAGCTGTTTTGGTACTTTAGCTATCCGACGCCTCTGGCGCCGGGAGGGGATCGTTTGGCCTGAGATCAGGCCGCCAGAAACGCCTTTCACCAGCCGCCAGGGGTTCCCCGGGCGGCTTTTTTGATGGCCGCCGGACCCCGCGAATTTTCCGGAGCACGCCATGCCATCCTCGACCGCCGCCAACCTCGTCTCGCTGCCCGTCCCCACCGACGACCTGCGCATCCAGAAACTCCAGACCCTCAGCCCGCCCGCCCAGGTGATCGGCGAAGCCCCGGCCACCTCGACGACGGCCGAGATCGTCGAGGGATCGCGCCAGGCCGTCCATGAGATCCTGCACGGCCGCGACGACCGCCTGGTGGTGGTGATCGGCCCCTGCTCGATCCACGACCCCAAGGCCGCCATCGACTACGCCAGCCGTCTGGCCGCCGAGCGCGAGCGCCATGCCGGCGAGCTGGAAGTAATCATGCGGGTCTACTTCGAAAAGCCGCGCACGACGGTGGGCTGGAAGGGCCTGATCAACGACCCGGGCCTGGACGGCGGCTTCCACATCAACGAAGGCCTGCGCCTGGCGCGCCGCGTGCTGCTGGACGTCTCCGCCCAGGGCCTGCCGGCCGCCTGCGAATTCCTGGACGTCACCACCCCGCAATACATCGCCGACCTGGTGGCCTGGGGCGCGATCGGCGCGCGCACCACCGAAAGCCAGATCCACCGCGAGATGGCGTCCGGCCTGTCGTGCCCGGTCGGCTTCAAGAACGGCACCAACGGCGACGTGAAGGTCGCGGTCGACGCGGTCACCGCCGCCGCCCAGCCGCACCATTTCCTTGCCGTGACCAAGGAAGGCCGCGCCGCGATCGCCACCACCACCGGCAACGCCGACAGCCACGTGGTGCTGCGCGGCGGCAAGACGCCCAACTACGACGCCGCCAGCGTCGCGGCAGCGGCGCAAGCTCTGACCAAGGCCGGCCTGCCTCCGCGCCTGATGGTCGACGCCAGCCACGCCAACAGCGGCAAGAACCACGAGAACCAGCCGGCCGTGGTCGCCGACATCGCCGCCCAGGTGGCGACCGGAACCTCGCCGATCATGGGCGTGATGATCGAGAGCAACCTGGTGGCCGGCCGCCAGGACATCGTTGCCGGCCAGCCCCTGACCTACGGCCAGTCGGTCACCGACGCCTGCGTCGACTGGGACACGTCTGTGCGGATGCTCGAAGACCTGGCCCAAGCCGTCCGCGCGGGTCGCCAGGCGCGCAAGGCTTAGGACGACTAGACGGAGGGATGCCCCAAGGGCGTCCCTCCCTATCCCCCGAAATCTCGCCTGCATGGCTTGAGCGCGCGGCCGCCGCCCCCTAGCCTCCGCCCGCCTATCGGAGCCCGCCATGCGCATCGCCACCTGGAACGTCAATTCGGTCAACGCCCGCCTGGACAACGTCCTGGCCTGGTTCGAGGCCGAGGCGCCCGACGTCGCCGTGCTGCAGGAGATCAAGTGCGTCGACGAGAAGTTCCCGGCCGAGGCCTTCGAGCGCCTGGGCTACAACGTCGTCGTCCACGGCCAGAAGACCTATAACGGCGTGGCCCTGCTCTCGAAGCATCCGGTCGAGGACGTCCGCAAGGGCCTGCCCCTTCTGGACGGCGACGCCGAGGACGAGCAGGCGCGCTATGTCGAGGCGGTGATCTCGGGGCCCAAGCCTATCCGCGTGATCGGCATCTACCTGCCCAACGGCAATCCGATCGGCACCGAGAAGTTCGCCTACAAGCTGTCGTGGATGCGCCGCCTGCACGCGCACGCCAAGGGCCTCCTGGCTTTTGAAGAGCCCCTGGTCATAGCGGGCGACTACAACGTCATTCCCGAGGTCGAGGACGTGGCCAATCCCGAGGCCTGGCTGAGCGACGCCCTGTTCCAACCCGAGAGCCGAGCGGCCTTCCGGGCGCTCAAGAACCTGGGCTTCACCGACGCCTACATGCAGGCCGACGGCGCGCCCGGCGGCTACACCTTCTGGGACTACCAGGCCGGCGCCTGGCCCCGGAACCTGGGCATCCGCATCGACCACCTGCTGCTGTCGCCCCAGGCCGCCGACAAGCTCGCCGAGGTGAAGATCCACCGCGACGAGCGCGACAAGGAAAAGCCCTCCGACCACGTGCCGGTGGTGGCGACCCTGAATCTCTAGGACCCGCCCTGCTCCAGCTGCACCCAGCGTCCGCCATCCTCGCGGCGATACTGGACATTGACCGGTATCCAGGGCCCGTTCTGGAACGTGCGCCGCGTGCGGCAGAGCGCGAGGGTCGGGTCGGTCGCCGACCAGCGGCAACGGGCGGTCGAGTAGTCCATCGGCGGATAGGTCACCCAGCCGCCCGCGGCCAGGACGCCGGCGTCGAGCCTGGCGCGAACCCGCTCGACGTCGTCGACCTGCTCCTGCTTCGAGATCTCGAACGAAGAGGAGGAAGACGCGCAGCCCGCGAGCATCGCGCCGCCGATCGCCAGTCCGATGAGACAAACCCGCACGACACGCCCCCAGGCTGCATGAGGGCATGTTGATCGCCTTTAGCTCAACCTTACAAGCGGCGCCGGTATCCGGCGCCTCTGTCGCGAATCCGCGAACGCCGCTAGCCTCCACGCCATGAGCGAGTTCTGGCGCCTCCTGTTGCTTGTCGCCATCGCCGGGTCAGCCGTCACCTTCATGGGCAGCGCGGCCATCTGGTTCATGGACGAAGAGCGTCGCATCCGCCGCGCCCTGCGCCACGTGCTCAAGGGCGAGCCGGAGACCGTCATCATCGCCCGCGGCCGCGGCAAGGGCGTGGGCTTCTCGTTCGACACCAACACCGCCGCCGTGGCCTGGGACAGCGGGACCTGGTGCCTGCTCTATCGCATCGACGAACTGATGGGCGCCGAGCTGTCGGTCGACAATCAGGTCGTCGGCCGCGTCTTCCGCGGCGAGCAGCGCCGGGCGATCGACCAGATCGTGCAGCAGGCCGCCCGCGTCTGCCTGCGGCTGATCTTCGACGATCCGCGCCATCCCGATTTCGAGCTGGACCTGTGGCTGGAGGGTGACGAGCAGCAGCGCCAGAGCCGCTCGCCCGCTCTGGCGATCCAGGAAGCCAATCGCTGGCTGGCGAGGGCCGAGGCGATCGTACGCAGGCCGCTGGCGCCGCGCGG
>NZ_JBMDIW010000043.1:0-26871 GCF_057808875.1 Caulobacter sp. FG7 | reverse complement strand
AACCTCCCCCTCTGGGGGAGGCGGCCGAAGGCCGGTGGGGGGCCGTTTTCAGTTTCCACCCAGGCCGGCCGGTTTAGCCCCCACTCCCCCCACCGATCGCTGCGCGATCGCCTCCCCCACGGGGGGAGGTTCCCAGTGGAACCCAACCCCATGCCCCATCGCCGCAATCCCTGCCCCGCCCGTCCGCATCGCACGCGGGGGCCTGCCCCTCCGCCGCCCCCGCCGACGCCGGCGGAGCGGCTCGCCGCGCGTCGCGCCGCCGAGCGCGTCGAGGTCGAGGCCCGGGCCGCCGCCAAGGCCGCCGCTCGCGCCGAAACCCGGCGACTGGCCGCGATCGAGGCCGAGAAGAAGGCCGAGTACAAGCGCCGCCGCGGCTGTCCGCCCGAGGTCGTCGACGAATATGTCGAGATCCTGCGCCGCCAGGGCGCATGGTGGAACGACCGCTGAAGGCGGGACCGCGCCTCCGCGAAAATCAACAAGACTGCGCACGTCCGCCGTGGGAGGTTCCGCCCACGCAACAAGAGACGCCTTCGGAGCCCCCGCCATGATCGACCTCGTCATCGACGCCCGCCGCCGCGACATCGGCGGCTTCGAGGTCGGGCGGGTGCTGCCCTTCGCCAAGCGGCGCATGGTCGGGCCGTTCGTGTTCCTCGATCACATGGGCCCGGCCAGCTTCGACCCGAACTTCCCCCGGAGCGTCGACGTGCGGCCCCACCCGCATATCGGCCTGTCGACCCTGAGCTACCTGTTCGAAGGGGCCATGACCCACCGCGACAGCGTCGGCTCGGAGATCGAGATCGTGCCCGGCGAGGTCAACTGGATGACCGCCGGCTCGGGCATCACCCACTCCGAACGCTTCGAGACCCTGCGCAGCCAGGGCGGGGTGATGAACGGCATGCAGGCCTGGATCGCCCTGCCCAAGGAATATGAGGAGATGGATCCCGGCTTCAGCCATCACGCCGGCTCGGCCGACCTGCCCTATTACGAGGGCGCGGGGCTGAAAGCCCGCCTGATCGCCGGCGAGGCCTTTGGCGCCAAGGCCAGCGTGCCGGTGCATTCGCCGCTGTTCTACGTCCACTGGGAGCTGGCGGCCGGCGCCAAGGCGGCCCTGCCGGCCGAATATTCAGAGCGCGCGGCCTATGTCTCCAGCGGCCGCGTGGAAGTCGCCGGTCGCGAGCTGGGCGCGGCCCAGATGGCCGTCTTCGCCCCCGGCGAGACCGTGGTCTTCGAGGCCCTGGAGCCGTCGGTGGTCATGCTGCTGGGCGGCGAGCCGATCGGCCCGCGCTTCATCGAGTGGAACTTCGTCTCCTCGTCGAAGGACCGCATCGAACAGGCCAAGGCCGACTGGCGCGCCGGCCGCATGAAGCTGCCCGACCTGGACGATGGCGAGTTCATCCCCCTGCCGGAGGACTACACCCCGCCGGCTTCGCCTCTTTAGGATCCTCCCCCGAAGGGGGAGGTGGCCCGAAGGGCCGGAGGGGGAAGTCTCCTCTGAACTTCCGCATTCACTTCCCCCTCAGTCGCTCCGCGACAGCTCCCCCTTCAGGGGGAGCATCTTGGCTAAGCCGCCTCCTCGAACGCCGCATAGACCAGCGTCCGCAGTTCCCGCCGGATAGGATAGACGCTGGACGGCATCAGCTGGGTCATGAACACCACCGCCAGGTCCTCGACCGGATCCACCCAGAAGGCCGTCGAGGCCATGCCGCCCCAGAAGGCCTCGCCCAGGCTGCCGATGGTGCGGGTGCGGGCGAGATCCGTGGTGACGGCGAAGCCCAGGCCGAAGCCGACGCCGTCATAGACGCTCTCGCTGAACAGCGACTTCGACATTTCGGTCAGCTCGCGGCCGCCCGGCAGGTGATTGAGCATCATCGCCTTCAGCGTCTTGGGGCTGACGATGCGGGCGCCGTCCAGCTGGCCGCCGTTCAGGATCATGCGGCAGAAGCGCATGTAATCGGCGGCGGTCGAGACGAGGCCCCCGCCGCCCGACTTGAACAGCGGGTCCTTGAGGAACGGGCTCTGGGTCGGATCGTCCTGCAGCACCACCTTGCCCTTGGGGTCCAGGCTGTAGCAGGCGGCGAATCGGCCCTGATCGGCTTCCGGCACGAAGAAGCCGGTGTCGGTCATCTTCAGCGGCTCGAAGATGCGGGTCTTGAGGAACTCGTCGAACGGCTGGCCCGAGATGACCTGCACCAGATAGCCCAGCACGTCGGTGCAGACCGAATAGTTCCAGGCCTCGCCGGGGCTGAATTCGAGGGGGAGTTTCGCCAGCTCGGCGACGAAGCCGTCGAGGTCGCGCGGGCCCGGCAGGTCGTCTAGATGCAGCTTGCGATAGGCCGCATCGACATTGCCGCGCTGCTGGAAGCCGTAGGTGAAGCCGGCCGTGTGGCGCAGCAGGTCGATCATCCGCATGGGCTCGTTCAAGGGCCTGGTCTGGAACATGCCCAGCGAGCCGGCGGCGAACACGCCCAGGTCCTTGAAGGCCGGGATGAAGCGGTGGACGGGATCCTCGAGGGCGACGCGGCCCTCCTCGACCAGCATCATGAAGGCGATCGAGGTGATCGGCTTGGTCATCGAGTAGATGCGGTACAGCGTGTCGGACTTCAGCGGCGCATTGCGCTCGCGGTCGGCCAGGCCCAGCACGGTCTCGTGGGCCAGCTGGCCTCTGCGCCAGACCTGCAGCTGGGCGCCGGGCAGAAGGCCGGGCTCGACATACTTGGCCTGCAGGAAGGCATCGATGCGCTTCAGGCGCTGTGACGACAGGCCGACGGCTTCGGGCGTGCTCAAACGGGAATCCCCCTTTACTGGCGCGACCTTCAGTCACGGTCGCCTTATTGTCGCGGATCGAATAGGCGGTACGGCTAACGCAACCTTCACCTGATCCTGCGTTCATCGATTGAAGACGAGGGGAGCGCGATGGGCAAGCGTCCCGAGGGCGAGACGGCCTCGAACATCGATCGTGCCGCGGCCGACTGGTTTTTCCAGAACAGCCTCGACATGTTCATCGTGCTGCAGGACCGCGCCATCGTGCGGGTCAATCCGGCCTGGAGCGCGATCGCCGGCTGGAGCCCCGACGAGACCCTGGGCCGCTCGATCCGCGACTTTCTCCATCTGCATGACACCGAGGTGCTGGAACAGGCGGGCCGGGTGCTGCGGGCCGAGGGCCAGGTGCAGTCCGAGCACCGGCTGGCGCGCAAGGGCGGCGGCTGGCTGTGGGTGCGCTCGCGCTCGAAGATCCTGCCCGACGGGGCGCTGCTGATCGTCTTCCAGGACTTTTCCGAGGAGCGCCTGCGCCGCCTCCAGCGCCAGCAGGCCGAGCGCGCCAACGAGATGCTGCGCAACGCCGCCGGCGTCTATGTCTGGCGCTTCGAGACCCGCAAGGGGATCTACTTCTTCGAGCAGGACATCACGACCCTGGCCGCCCCGCTGGGCGATGCGCGGCAGATGACGGTGTCGGAGATGCTGACCGCCATCCATCCCGACGACCGCCAGGCCATGACCCGGGCTTTTCTGCGCACCCAGGAAACCGGCGAGCACGCCCAGCTGGTCTACCGCCACGCCGACCCCGCCAGCGAGGGCTGGAACTGGATGCGCACCGACTGGCGCGGCGTACGGGCCGGGGCGGGCGGGCTGTTCGACGTCATCGGCATCAGCCAGGATGTCACCGAGCTCCTGGTCGCCCGCGACGCGGCCCTGGCGGCGACGGCGACCAAGTCGCAGTTCCTGGCCAATATGAGCCACGAGATCCGCACCCCGATGAACGGCGTGCTGGGGGTCCTGCACCTCCTCAAGCACGAGCCGCTGTCGGCCGACGGCCGCCGGCTGCTGGCCGAGGCCCTGGGCTGCGGGGCCATGCTGTCGGAGCTGCTCAACGACATCATCGACTTCTCCAAGGTCGAGGCCGGCAAGCTGGAACTGACTCCCGAGGCGCTGGATCCGTCGGCCCTGCTGCGCAGCGTCGCCGACCTGCTGGAGCCCCAGGCCGACGCCAAGGGCCTCTCCATCCGCGTCGAGGCCCCGCCGACCGGCCAGGCGTTCGTCGCCGCCGATCCGGTGCGCCTGCGACAGGCCCTCTTCAACCTGATCGGCAACGCCGTGAAGTTCACCCTGGCTGGCCAGGTGACCGCCCGCCTGTCCGTCTCGCCGGCCGAAGAAGGCATACGTCTGCGCTTCGAGATCGAGGACACCGGCGTCGGCATTCCGCTCGACGCCCAGGCCAGCCTTTTCGAGCGCTTCAGCCAGGCCGACGGCTCGACTACGCGGCGGTTCGGCGGCGCGGGCCTTGGCCTGTCGATCACCCGGCGCCTGGCCCAGCTGATGGGCGGCGACATCGGCTTTTCCAGCACCCCGGGCCAAGGCTCGACCTTCTGGCTGGAGATCCTCGCCCCCGCCGCCCAGGCCCCGGCGGCGACGGACGACGAGGACGACGCCCCGATGCTCGACGGGCTGGAGGTGCTGCTGGTCGAGGACAACGCGGTCAACCGCCTGATCGCCACCCGCATGCTCGAAGCCCTCGGCGCCCGCGTCGCCACGGCCGAGGACGGCCAGGCCGGCATCGTCGCGGCCGCGCGCGGCTATGATCTGATCTTCATGGACATCCAGATGCCGATCATGGACGGGGTCGAGGCCACCCGAGCCATCCGCGCCCTGCCCGGCCCCGCCGGCGCCGCGCCGATCGTGGCCATGACCGCCAACGCCCTGGCCCACCAGACCGCCGCCTATGCCGAGGCCGGAATGAACGGTTCGGTGGCCAAGCCGCTCTCGCCCGCCGCCCTGGTCCGCGCCGTGGTCGCCGCCCTGCCCGACCGCGTCCACTGAGCGACAAAGACTTGGGGCGGGCCTTTCTGCGGCCCCTTTCCAGGCCTAGATTGGACGCTTGAGTCCAACGCCGGAAAGTCCGGCGTTGCAGGGGGCGAGACTATGGACGACGGCCACACCGTCACCGCGGCGACCGCGCGCTACGCGCAGAAGAAGGAAGCCATCCTGGCGGCCGCCACCGCCGTGCTCAATCGCCAGGGCGTCAAGGGCATGACCCTGGCCGACGTCGCCGCCAAGGTCGGGCTGATCACCACCAGCGTCACCTATTACTACCGCAAGAAGGACGACCTGGCCGCCGCCTGCTTCATCCGCGGCCTCGAACGGCTGGACGCGATGATCGACGAGGCCGCCGCCGAGCCCGACGCGGCCGGCCGCATCCGCAAGTTCCTCACCCTCTATCTGGACCTGTCGCGCCGGGTGCGCGCAGGGCAAGACGCGCCCCTGGCCAGCTTCACCGAGATCCGCGCCCTGAAAGAGCCGATGCGCACCTCGGTGCAGGCCGCCTTCGCCGACATCTTCCGCCGGGTGCGCGGCTTCTTCGACGGCGAGGCCTTCGCCCACCTCGACAAGGCCGAGCGCAACGCCCGCGCCCACCTGCTGCTCGAACAGGTCTTCTGGACCGGCGCCTGGCTGCGACGCTTCGACCTCGACGACTACGAGCGGGTGCGCGAGCGGATGTACGACATCCTGGTGGGCGGCATAGCCGGCCCCGGCCGGGACTGGACGCCGTCGGCCCTGCCCGATCCGACGCCCGTCTCCGACGAAGGCCAGGAGTGGCGCGAGACCTTCCTCGTGGCCGCCACGCGCCTCATCAACCAGCGCGGCTATCGCGGCGCCTCGGTGGAAGACATCTCGGCGGCGCTGAACGTCACCAAGGGCTCGTTCTACCACCACCACGAGGACAAGGACGCCCTGGTGGTCGAGTGCTTCCAGCGCACCTTCGCCGTCACCCGCCGCGCCCAGCTGTCGGCCCTGGCCCTGGCCGCCCCCTCGCTTAAAGGAGACGGCTGGACGGCGGTGTCGGCGGCGACAGCGGCCCTGGTCGAGTATCAGCTGTCGGACCACGGCCCGCTGCTGCGCGCCTCGTCGATGGGCGCCCTGCCCATCGAGATCCGCCACGACATGAGCGACGGCTACGCCCGCGGCTCCAACCGCTTCGCCGGGATGATCGCCGACGGCATCGCCGACGGCTCGGTGCGCGCGGTCGACCCGCTGGTCGCCGCGCACATGATCAATTCGATGCTGAACGCGGCGGCCTCGCTGCAGGCCTGGGCCCCAGGCGTCACCCGCGAAGACGCCGCGCGGCTCTTCGCCCGCCCGCTGCTGATGGGCCTGATGGCGCGGTAGGGCTTCTTGGACCCTCTCTCTTCGAGAGAGGGAGGGGCCCGCCGCGCAGCGGTGGGAGGGTGAGAGGTTTCACCGCTAGCCGGTGAACCTCAAACCCCGCCCAAGCCGAAGCTCGAACCACCGCGCTCCATTCGGAGAGGATGTAACCTCTCACCCTCCCAGGCTATCGCCTGGGCCCCTCCCTCTCTCTCATGTTCAGACCGGGGACATCCGTGACGGGTGTTCGGAGAGATCCGTGACGGTTTGAGGATGATCAGATCGGGTTGTTGAGGTCGATGGTGGAGATGGTCTTTGCCCTGAAGACGAGCTCGAAGCGGCCGTCGATGTTGGTGGGGCGAAGGGCCAGGGTCTTGCCGGAGAAAGCCTTTGGCACGCGGATGAGGCGGGCCTTGACGTGGATGCGGCCGTCCTGAACCACGCGCAGCAGGTCTTCGGGGCCATAGGCGAAGGGTTGGACGAGGTCGCGATAGGGCCTGGGGCTGGGAGCGTAGCGCTCGATGGGTGTGATCAGGCCCAAGGCCTCATGGGGGCGCTGGGTGTTGTAGATCATGCGCCAGTCGCGCAGGCGGCGTGCGGCCTGCTCCAGGTCGGCGAAAGGCGGCCCCGACAGGGCCTCGGCCTTGAGGGTGCGGTGGAAGCGCTCGTCCTTGCCCTGGGTCTGGGGATGGTAGGGGCGCGAGTGGCCCAGCGCGATGTCCTGTTCCAGCAGCCACACGCCCAGGGCCGTCCAGGATCGGCCGACGCCCTGGCTCCTCATGCCTGCGCCCCAGGGAGGCCCGTTGTCGGCGGTGATGCGACGGGGCAGGCCGTAACGCTGGAAGGCGTTGATCAGGCAGGATTTCACGGTCGCTCGCTCCTGGTCGGCGCAGGCCTCCAGCACCAGGCAGAAGCGCGAATGATCGTCCAGGACGGTCAGCGGATGCAGTCGCCCGCCGCCGGCGTCGAGCTGCACATGGCCCTTGAAGTCCATCTGCCACAGGTCGTTGGGCGCGGGGTGCTCGAAGCGGATGAAGGCCGCCTGGCCGCCGCCGAACCCGCCCAGGGCCACGTCGTGGCGGCGCAGGATCTGGGTCACCGTCGAGGGCGAAGGCGCCTCCAGGCCCTGGCGGCGCAGCACCGCGGCGATCTTGCGACCGCCCCAGGCCGGATGCTCGGTCCGCACCGCCATCACCGCCGCCTCGATCGCCGCCGGCGTCCTCCCGGGCGAGCCGTGCGGGCGTCGCGACCGCTCCGCCAATCCGCTCTCGCCGTCCGCCGCGTGGCGCGACAGCAACCGATAGCCCAGCGTCGGGCTTACCCCGAACCGTCTGCACAGCTCCCGCCGATTGACGCCTTCAGCCTGCGCCAGCCGCACGAACTCCAGCTTGCAATCCATCGCAGAGACTCCCGTGAACGGCATCTCCGACCTCCCTTCGAGATCGGAAAAGGTGTCACGGATGTCTCCGAACACCCGTCACGGATGTCCCCGGTCTGAACATCTCAGAGAGAGGGATTTTCAGCCACGTACGCATCCACCTGCGCCAGCCGCTTGGCCTTCTCGGCCTCGTCCAGGAACGAGCCTTCGAAGCTGTTCCGCGCCAGCACCACCAGGTCGTCCCGCGTCAGGTCCACGGCCTTGGCGGTCTCCAGGTAGTTGTCCAGCAGATAGCCGCCGAAATAGGCCGGGTCGTCGGAGTTCACCGTCGCCTTGAGGCCCAGGTCCAGCATCTTGCGCATCGGGTGCGCCGTCAGGTCCGGCACCACGCACAGCTTCAGGTTCGACAGCGGGCAGACCGTCAGGGTCGTGCCGTCGGCCACCAGGCGCTGAGTCAGAGCCTCGTCCTCCAGCGCGCGGTTGCCGTGATCGATGCGGTCGACGCCGACGAGGTCGATGGCCTCCCACACATATTCCGGCGGCCCCTCCTCGCCCGCATGGGCGACGATCTTGAGGCCCAACTCACGGGCGGCCTTGAACACCCGGGCGAACTTGGCCGGCGGGTGGCCGACCTCCGAGGAGTCGAGGCCGACGCCGGCGATCTTGGCCAGGTGCGGCTTGGCCTGCTCCAGCGTCTCGAAGGCGCTCTCCTCGGAAAGGTGGCGCAGGAAGCAGAGGATCAGCTTGGAGGTGACGCCCAGGCGTTCCTCCGCCTCGGCCATGCCGTCCAGCAGGCCGTCGATCACCGTCTCGAAGGCGACGCCGCGCTCGGTGTGGGTCTGCGGGTCGAAGAAGATTTCGGCGTGCACCCCGCCGTCGGCCGCCAGGCGCTCGAAATAGGCCACGGCCAGGTCCTTGAAGTCGGCCCGCGTGATCAGCACGCCCGCGCCCTGGTAATAGATGTCCAGGAAGTCCTGCAGGTTCGAAAAAGCGTAGGCCGCGCGGATCTCCTCCACCGACTTGTACGGCAGGATGATCCCGTTGCGTTCGGCCAGGGCGAACATCAGTTCCGGTTCGAGGCTGCCCTCGATGTGCATGTGCAGTTCGGCCTTGGGCAGGCCGCGGGCGAAGGCTTCGAGCGTGGTGTCGGTCATGGGAATTCCATCGGCTCGCGGCGCGGCAGGGTCAAGCCCGCACAAGGCGGCGCGGGAGCCTGTCGCCCCCGCGCCGAGGTGCGCTTCACCTCTAAGTTTCGACGCGTCGTATGCACCGCGTCGCGCCCGCGCCTGAATCGGTCTTGGAATGTCCCGCACGCCTGCAAGCGGCGGCGGATGGCCGGTCCTGGTGCGAACTCCCTCCCCAGTTTGGTCGATTGTTCTTGGAAGACCGTAGGCTTACGCGCCGACGCGATGTCACGTCGGCCCGCGCCGGCAGGCGCCATCTCGACCGAAACTGAACCCTTCGAATGTCCAGTACGACGCCCTGAACGTCAACCTCCGGCGCCCGAAAAAGCGGCGCCGCCCGCGCCCTCTGGACTCTGGCGCGTCGTCGTGCTGGCTTTAGTCAAACAAGCGTTCAAACGAACCAAAAAGGGTGGAACCGCATGGCCGCGATCAACGCCGTCACCGATCTGACCGTCGAAGGCGACATCGGCGTCGTCACGCTGAACTCTCCCCCGGTCAACGCCCTGTCGGCCCAGGTCCGCGAGGGCCTGAAGAACGCCTTCGAGGCGGCGATCGCCGATGCGGCCGTGCAGGCCATCGTGCTGATCTGCGAGGGCAAGACCTTCATCGCCGGCGCCGACATCAGCGAGTTCGGCAAGGCCATGACCGGTCCTTCCCTGCAGGACGTGCAGAACACCATCGAAAATTCGCCCAAGCCCGTCGTCGCCGCGATCCACGGCACGGCCCTGGGCGGCGGGCTCGAGGTGGCGCTGGTCGCGCACTACCGCGTCGCCGTGCCCTCGGCCAAGGCGGGCCTGCCCGAAGTGAACATCGGCCTGCTGCCCGGCGCCGGCGGCACCCAGCGCCTGCCGCGCATCGTCGGCGTCGAGAAGGCGCTGGAGATGGTCACCAGCGGCCAGCACGTGCCGGCGAAAGCCGCGCTCGCCATGGGCCTGTTCGACAGCCTGGTCGAGGAAGGCGCCCTGCGCGACGGCGCCATCGCCTTCGCCCGCGTGGCGCTGGCCGAGGGCCGTCCCCTGAAGAAGGTCCGCGACCTGTCGGACAAGGTCGAGGCCGCCCGCGGCAAGCCCGAGATCTTCACCGAGTTCCGAGCGGCCAACGCCCGCAAGTTCCGCGGCTTCCTGGCGCCCGAGAACAACATCAAGTGCATCGAGGCGGCGGTGAACCTGCCCTTCGACGAGGGGCTGAAGGAAGAGCGACGCCTCTTCATGGAGCTGATGAGCGGCAGCCAGTCGGCCGCCCAGCGCTACGTGTTCTTCGCCGAGCGTCAGGCCGCCAAGATCCCCGACGTTCCGGACGACACGCCCACCATTCCCGTCAAGAAGGTCGGAGTCATCGGGGCCGGCACCATGGGCGGCGGCATCTCGATGAACTTCCTCAACGCCGGCATCCCGGTGACGATCATCGAGGCCAAGCAGGAGAACCTCGACCGCGGCGTCGGGATCATCCGCAAGAACTACGAGAACACCGCCAAGAAGGGCCGCCTGACCCAGGACGACGTCGAAAAGCGCATGGGGCTGCTGACGCCGTCCATGCACCTGGAGGACCTGGCCGACTGCGACCTGATCATCGAGGCCGTGTTCGAGCTGATGGAGATCAAGAAGGAGGTCTTCACCAAGCTCGACGTCATCGCCAAGCCGGGCGCGATCCTGGCCTCCAACACCTCCTACCTCGACATCGACGCCATCGCCGCCGTCACCAAGCGCCCGGAAAGCGTCATCGGCCTGCACTTCTTCTCGCCGGCCAATGTCATGCGACTGCTCGAGATCGTGCGCGGCGAGAAGACCGACAAGTCGGTGATCGCCACCTCGATGCAGATCGGCAAGAAGATCGGCAAGGTCGCCGTGCTGGTCGGCAACTGCTTCGGCTTCGTCGGCAACCGCATGCTGGCCCAGCGCCAGCGCGAGGCCCAGAAGCTGATCCTCGAAGGCGCCATGCCCTGGGATGTCGACCGCGTGCTCTACGAGTTCGGCCTGCCGATGGGTCCCTTCGCCATGAGCGACCTGGCCGGCCTCGACATCGGCTGGGACCCGGCCAAGACCAGCTCGTCCACCGTGCGCGAAGTGCTGTGCGAGATGGACCGCCGCGGCCAGAAGAACGGCAAGGGCTTCTACGACTACGACGAAAACCGCGTCGCCAAGCCCAGCCCGGAGGTCGAGAAGGTGATCCTCGACTTCGCCGAGAAACGCCAGATCCAGCGCCGGCAGATCAGCGACCAGGAGATCCTGGAGCGCTGCCTCTATCCGATGGTCAACGAGGGCGCGAAGATCCTCGAGGAAGGCAAGGCCATCCGGGCGTCGGACATCGATATCGTCTGGATCAACGGCTACGGCTGGCCGGTCTATCGCGGCGGCCCGATGTTCTGGGGCGAACTGGTCGGCCTCGACAAGGTGCTGGCCGGCATGAAGGCCTTCCAGGAAAAGCACGGCGACGACTTCAAGCCGTCGGCCCTGCTGGAGCGGCTCGTGGCCGAGGGCAAGGGCTTCAAGGACGCGTAGCCGCTTCGCGGCCCCCTCAGTCGCTCCGCGACAGCTCCCCCAGAGGGGGAGCATCTGCGCCGCATAAATCCTCCCCCTCTGGGGGAGGTGGCCCGGAGGGCCGGAGGGGGTCTATGCGGCGCCCGCCAAGTGCAAGGAGTACCAATGCCCAGCATCGAAACCATGATCGCCGCCGACTACGGCGTGATGGGCGACATCCTTCGCGAACGGGCGCTGGAAGCCCCCGACCACCCCGCCGTGATCATGGAGACCGGCGAGGCCGTCACCTACCGCCAGCTCGACGTCCTGGCCGACCGCGTCGCCGCCGCCCTGCAGCGGGACGGGGTGGCGCCCGGCGAGGCGGTCGCCGTCTGCGCCCTGTCGTCCATTCCCTATGCGGCGGTGTTCCTGGGCGGCCTGCGCGCTGGCGTCGCGGTCGCGCCTCTGGCCCCCTCCTCCACGCCGGAAGCCATCGCCGGCATGGTCGCCGACTGCGGCGCCAAGCTGTTCTTCGTCGACGCCGGGGTGGCGCAGGCCCAGAAACCCGCGCCGATCGCCGCCCGCACCATCGCCCTGGACGGCTCGCCTGCCGGCGAGGCCTTCGAAGCCTGGCTGGCGCCCGAAGGCGTGACCCCGGCGCCGGTCGAGATCGCCCCCGAGCACCCGTTCAACATCATCTATTCCAGCGGCACCACCGGCGCGCCCAAGGGCATCGTCCAGTCGCACGGCATGCGCTGGAAGCACGTCTTCCGCGGCGACGCCGTCGGCTATGGCGAGGGCGCTGTCACCCTGCTGTCGACCCCGCTCTATTCCAACACCACGCTGGTCTGCTTCTTCCCCACCCTGGCCGGCGGCGGCACCGTCGTGCTGATGAGGAAGTTCGACGCCGGCCGCTTCCTGCAACTGGCGCAGCAGCATCGCATGACCCACGCCATGCTGGTGCCGGTGCAGTACCGCCGCCTGCTGGCGCATCCGGACTTCGACGGCTTCGACCTGTCGACCACGCGCCTGAAGTTCTGCACCAGCGCCCCGTTCGCGCCGGAACTGAAAGCCGAGGTGCTCAAGCGCTGGCCCGGCGGCCTCGTCGAATATTTCGGCATGACCGAGGGCGGCGGCACCTGCATCCTCATGGCCCACGAGCATCCCGACAAGCTGCACACGGTGGGCCGTCCCGCCCCGGGCCACGACATCCGCCTGATCGACGAGGACGGCGTCGAGGTCGCTGTCGGCGAGGTCGGCGAGATCGTCGGCCGCTCGGCCGGCATGATGAACGGCTATCACGGCCAGCCGGGCAAGACGGCCGAGGCGACCTGGACCAGCCCCGAAGGCCTGTCCTTCATCCGCACCGGCGACGTCGGCCGCTTCGACGCCGAGGGCTTCCTGACGCTGATGGACCGCAAGAAGGACATGGTCATCAGCGGCGGCTTCAACATCTATCCCAGCGACCTCGAAGCCGTGGTCGCCACGCATCCCGACGTGCTGGAGGCCGCCGTGGTCGGCGTGCCGTCCGAGGTGTGGGGCGAGACTCCGGTGGCCTTCGTGGCTTTGCGCTCAGGCGCGACGACCGACGCGCAAACTATCCGCGCCTTCGCCAACGAACGCCTGGGCAAGACCCAGCGCCTGGCCGACCTCGTCCTCGTCGACGCCCTGCCCCGCAGCCACATCGGCAAGGTGCTCAAGCGCGAGCTGCGCGACGGGTGGCGCCCTATAATCCCTCTCTCATAGAGAGAGGGTTCATGTTGCAAAACCCGGAAAAACCGCAAACTCCGCCGCGACGGCGCGCCGCATCTGGACAGGCCGAGTCACTCGATACGTTCGATTAACCATAAAAGCGCCGTCGGGGTTGTCGGCGCCGGTTCGTTGCGGAAGCGTCTCGCATGTCCAGCCTTTCAGCCGCCGTTCTGGCGTCGCAGCCGAAGTCCGTCCTCGCCTCTGCGGCGCCGCTCGACTTCGACGCCCTGGGCAAGGCCTTCGGCGGCCCGGCCTGCGATGATCTCAATGGCCGGCTGGCCCAGCGCTTCTCCCGAACCACCGCCGTGCGCGCCTGCGCCGACCGCGCCGCCGCCACCGCCGACCTGCTGGCCGCCCAGGGCGCGCGCCCCGGCGGCGTGTGCATCGTCTCGGCCCTGGCCGGCCGCGAGACCCTGCAAGGCGTCGCCGCCGCCGGCCTGACGCCGTGGCTGGTCGACGTCGACCCGTTCACCTGGATGGTCGACACCGCCCACCTGCGCGAGCGCATGGCCGAGGCGCCCTGCCCGCTGGAAGCCATCGTCACCACCTGCGCCTTCGGCCGCGCCCCCGACCTCCTGGCCCTGGCCGCCTTCCAGGCCGAGACCGGCCTGCCGGTCGTGGTCGACGCCGCCTTCGGCTTCGACGTGATCATGGACGCCCCCGTCCCCGTGGTCGTCGGCCTGCCGGGCGGACAGGGCGTGTTCGTCGCCGCCGAGGACGCCGAACTGATCGACCGCCTCACCGCGCCCGTCTTCGAGGGCGACGACGGCCTCGACGGCTGGCCCCTCAGGCGCCAGCAGCTGGCCACCAACGCCCAGCGCCTGCGCATGCTGCTGCTGGGCTCGCCCGTCGCCTTCCAGCCCGGCTGGGGCCTGTCGTGGGTGTCCAGCGCCTGCGTGGTCAGCGTCGCCGAGGGCTGCGCCCCGGCCGTGGCCGCCCTGCTGGCGGTCGAAGGCCGCTTCGTCACCTGCGTCGGCGTACGCGATCCCGACGTCCAGGCCGACAGCGTGCCGGTCGTCGACCACCTGGCCGGCAAGATGCTGGGCCTGCCCTTCGCCGCCGACCTCGACATCGCCGACCTCGACGACCTGGCCGAAGCCGTCCGGCGCGCCGTGGCGCAGGTTTGAGAAAGAAGACCCCCTCCGGCCCTCCGGGCCACCTCCCCTGGAGGGGGAGGATCTATTGGCGCCGGCATCAGGATGCTCCCCCTCCGGGGGAGCTGTCGCGGAGCGACTGAGGGGGCCGCCCGCCGGGGCGGACAACAGAAAAGGCCGGAGACTTGCGTCCCCGGCCCAGGACGACCGACAGGAGGATGGCCGGCCGCCGTCAGTTTTCCGAGCTGGGATCCCTAGAACTTCTTGCGCAGGCTGAACTTGTAGGTCCGGCCCAGCGGGTCGCCGGTGAAGGGGTCGTAGCCCAGGTCGAGCCGGGCGTAGGACGGGTCCTGGTCGAAGAGGTTGGTGATCGCCACCGTCGCCGTCGTGTCGCGCGGCAGCTGCACGCGATAGGCCAGGTCGGTCAGCACCTGGGCGTCGATGGTCTTGCCGTTCGAGACCGTCACGGCCGCGCCGGTGGTGTCCTTGTAGGCTCCCGTGGCGAACGGCGCGGTGCGCTGGTCGGTGTAGTCGCCGATATAGCTTACCGTCAGGCGCAGATTGTGCGGCCCCCGGCTCCATTCGGCGAAGGCCTGACCCTTCCATTCGGGGATCGGCACGACGGTGGTCTGGTAGTTCAGAAGGCCCACCGCGTCGAAGGCCTTCTCCACGATCACACCCTCGACGGTGGTCGCCCCCACTTCGTACTTCTGCACCCAGGTCGCCGTGCCGCCGATCGCGAGGTCGCCGCCCAGCACGCCGGCGAAGCTGTAGTCGGCCGAGACGTCGAAGCCCGAGTTCTCCACCGGCGCGCCGTTGATGTAGAAGGTCTTCAGCCGCGCGATATTGGCCGGCGAGCCGCAGGCCCCGTTGAAGGTGAAACGCGCCACCAGGGCCGCATAGGCCGGGTCGGCGCAGTTGTTGGCGCCTGCCACCCCGTTCGGATAGATCGCGTTGGTGATGCCGGCCACCGGCTCGGCCACGATCGGGTTTTTGAAGTCGAACCGGAAGTAGTCGATGCTGGCCTTGAAGGCGCCGGCCTTGAACAGCAGGCCGGCGTTGTAGGTGTTGGCCTTCTCGGGCTTCAGGTTCGGATTGCCGAAGATGTCGACCGCCCGGAACACGCCCAGAATGCCCTGCAGCGAGGTCACCGAGGTGGTGGTGGTCAGGGGATCGGGCGGCCCGCGGAAGGTCGAGCCGGCCGAGGCCCGCACCGCCATCCAGGGCAGCGCCTGCCAGCGGACCGAGGCCTTGGGGTTGAAGGTCGAGCCCACCGCCCCGCCATAGTCCTCGTAGCGCGCCGCCAGCTGGGCCTGCACCGTTTGCGTGATCGGCAGGCTGAGCTCGCCGAAGGCGGCCACGACGTCGCTCTGGTTATCGGACGGCGTGCCCACGCCCAGGAACATGAACGGCCCGTTGCGCGCCGAGCCGGTACAGGTCGTCACCCCGAAGTCCGGCGTGTTGACGCACGGATTGACCAGGGCGTTGGAGATGTCGTTGTAGGTCGCCGTGAAATAGCTGCGGCGATACTGCATCCCGGCCGCCCAGGCGATGTCGCCGCCCGGCAGGGTGATCGCCGTCTTGCCGTTCAGCACCGCCTCGGCCACGAACAGCCGCGAGGTCTGCTTGGTCGACAGCTTCTGGAAGAACCAGCTGGTCAGTTCCTTGCTGTTGGCCAGGCTGGAGACGTAACCGGGATTGGCCACGCCGGTGATGGCGTTGCTGGGCAGGGCGCTGGCGAACGGGTTGAAATACATGCAGCCGCCGACGCCGGGCGTGCCCTGGATGCCGGGGGTCGAGGGACTGCTGTCGCAATTGGGCCCGCCCAGCCCCCGCAGCGCCAGGGCGTAGCGGTTGACCAGGGTGTCGTAGCCGGTGCGGATGCCCACCTCCTGCGAGTAGGTCACCGCCGCCTCCCAGCCGATCCCGTTGCCGAACTCGCCCTTCAGGTCGGCCGAGACGCGATAGGCGTCGAACGAGCGCGAGCCGATCGACGGACCGTAGCCGAAGGCCGGGTTGCCGCCGATGCCGAACGGCCGGTTGGCGACGTTCAGCGCGCCGCCGGCGAAGATCGTGCTGGGCACGGTGGTCTGGGCCCCGGTGCCCAGGTTGGTCAGCATCACCGTCGGATTGGCGGCCATGAAGGCGATCAGGCCTGGATTGGTCGCCGGCACGAAGTAGCGCCCCGCCAGCTGCGGGATCGGGGCCACCTCGGCCGTGGGCACGGCCAGCGCCGCATAGGACGGCGAGGTGTTCCAGTCGGGCACGTCGGTATGGGCGTACAGCGCCTCGACGTGGAACCTGGTGGTCTCCGAAAGCCGGGCGTTGATCTCGCCGTAGACCTGCACGGCGTTGGACTTTTCCACCAGATTGTCGAACGGCGTGTAGTGCCAGTAGCAGACCGGCGTCAGGCCGCTGAACCCGGGATAGCCGCCCAGCCCCGCGCAGGCCGGGTCGCGCAGGCCGCTGGTGGTGCTGGCCACCGGGATGAAGCTCGACGGGCTGCCCGCCGCCGACCATCCCGCCTCGGGATTGGACAGATAGGGCTGGTTGGCCCAGTCGCGCTCGGCGACGCTGAGCTTGGAGCGATGCTGCCAGCCTATGCTGATCAGCATGTCGCCGTTGTCCCACGGCTTGCCATAGGTCAGGTTCAGGCCGTAGTCGCCGTTCGAGCCGTCGATGGCCCGGTAGTCGGCCCCGACCTCCAGCCCGTCGACGTTCTTCTTGGTGATGAAGTTGACCACGCCGGCGATGGCGTCCGAGCCATAGGTCGCCGCCGCGCCGTCCTTCAGCACCTCCAGCCGGCCGATGGCGGCGGCGGGGATGATGTTGGTGTCGACGATGCCGGCCCCGGCCGAGGCCAGCGGGTTGATCGCCAGGCGCCGGCCGTTCAGCAGCACCAGCGTCCGCTGCGAGCCGAGGCCCCGCAGGTTCACCGAACCCGAGCCCTCCGAGCCCTGGGCCCGGCTGTCGAACTGGTTGGTGTCGCCCAGCACGCCGCTCGACACCGACAGCGACTTGATCAGCTCCACCGTCGAGGGCGAGCCGCGCTTCTGCAGTTCCTCGGCCCCGATCACGTCGACCGGCAGGGCTGCGTCCTCGGGCGTGCCGCGAATGAAGGAGCCGGTGACCACCACCTCCTCGACCTGCGTGCTCTCCTGGGCGCTGGCCGCCCCCGCCGTCGCGGCGAGCGCCGCCGCCAACGCGCAGGCCGAGCCCGCGCGCAGATAGGTCTTCCTGGTCATTTCCCTCTCCCGGTCTGTCTCTTCTTTTTCGGAGCGCTTGGGCGAGGGTGGATCTCTCTCAGGTCTCGGCGAAATCCTCCGCGCGCGACGACGACGCGCGGCCGCCCGCCGCGCCAAAGTCACGCTTTTCGAAATTGGAAGATGCGAACTTGGATGCCGACAACCTTGGGATCCCCCTCCCGCCGGATACTTTGTACGCAAAGCTTTTCAACTGCTCGGCCTGCAAGAGAACCACCTTGCCGGCGAGAGTCGAACGAATGTTTCGATGATTGGGTATGTTTTTCAGAAACGTCAACCGCTCGTAACGAGGCGGCAACGAAAGCCGCCTGCCGACCGCTTCGAAAAATCGTCGCGTTGCGCTGCCAGGCTGCTGACAGATTCGGGTGGTCGCCGTGCGAGCAAAGGCGCGACCGTCCTACGTAGTGACCGCAAGCATGGGAAAATCGGCCGGCGTCTTGGCGAGACAGGCTTTTTTCTTGTGAATAGTCGCCCTAATTGAGCGAACGACGGTCCAGTTCGTCCGTTTAGGGGCGGTCGTCCGGAAGTGGGGTAGGTTCTTGATGAGTTTCGACGCGACCGCTGATCGCCGACGCACGGCCGCGCGCCTGCTCGCGCAGGTCGGCCTTGGAGCGGGCGCCAGCCTGGCCGTGCTGGCCCTGGCCGGCTGCAACGCCACCGCGCCCCGCACGCCCGACACCCGCCTGCCCGCCGCTTTCGAGGCCCCGGCCGGGACGCCCCTGCCCGCCGCCGCCCTCGACCAGTGGTGGACCCAGTTCGACGACCCGCAGCTGAACGGCCTGATCGCCACGGCGCTGGAAAAGAGCCCCGACGCCCGCAGCGCCGCGGCCGTGCTGGAAGAGGCCCGCGCCGTGCGCAAGGGCCAGATCCGCCAGCTGTTCATCCCCTCGGGCCAGATCAAGGGCGCGGCCAGCCGCCAGCACACCGAGATCCTCGACCAGAGCGGCCAGGGCTTCACGCTCGGCGGCGACAGCGACAGCTACAGCGGCAATTTCGACGTCTCGTGGGAGCTCGACTACCTGGGCCGCCGCAAGGCCGGCCTGCAGGTGGTCAACAACGACCTGGCCGCCGCCCGCTTCGCCTACGAGGGCGCCCGCGCGGCGCTGGCCGCCAACGTCGCCCAGTCCTATTTCGAGGCCAAGGGCCTGGCCGTTCAGCTGGAAGACGCCCGCCAGAGCGCCCGCATCAGCCAGGGCCTGCTCGACCTCGCCGCCGAAAAGGCCCGCCGAGGCCTGTCGGCCGGGTCCGAGGCCGACAGCGCCGCAGCCACCCTGGCCCAGTCGCAGGCCCAGGCCGCCGACCTGGAGAGCCAGCTGCAGGCCGCCCGCCGCAGTCTGCTGATCCTGGTCGGGCGCGGGATCGACCCGCTGGCCAGCCTCGACGTCGACGCGGCCCTGGCCGAGCCGCCGGCGATCCCGGCCGCGGTGCCGGGCGAGCTTCTGGCCCGCCGCCCCGACGTGCGCGAGGCCCAGGCGCGCCTCGCCTCGGCCGCCGGCAATCTCAAGGTCAACCAGAAGGCCCTGTTCCCGACCTTCACCCTGACGCCCGGCCTCGGCTGGGCCAAGAGCGTCTCGCCGGCCTTCAACTTCGGCCAGGGCGGCGCCGGCGGCGGTACGGTGTCGACCACCACCGGAACCTGGACGCTGGGCGGCAACGTCTCGGTCCCGCTCCTCAACATCCCCCAGCTTCTGGCCGAGATCGACGCCCAGGACGCCCGCACCGAGCAGGCCGCCGTGGCCTACGAGAAATCGGTGCAGACCGCCTATGGCGAGGCCGAGAACGCCATGGCCCAGCTGGCCTCGGACAATCGCCGCGTCACCCTGCTGAAGGCCGGCGAGGCTCGCGCGGCCAACGCCTACGCCGCCAGCCGCAAGGGCTACGCCGCCGGCCTCACCGACCAGACGACCAACCTGCAGAACGAGCAGAGCTGGCGCAGCGCCCGCACCGCCCTGACCGGCGCCCAGACCCAGGCCCTGCTGCGCGCGGTGCAGACCTACAAGGCGCTGGGCGGCGGCTGGTCTCCCGACACGCCCGCGCCCCTGCCTCCACGGGCCGCCAGCCAGCCCGCCGACACGTCTTCCGAACGCGCCTCGCGATGAGAACCCAGACCATGACGATCACTTCCGCCCGCGCGCTCGCCCTGCTGACCGCGTCCGCCCTGGCCCTGACCGCCTGCGGCAAGAAGGACGACGACAAGGCCGCCCCCGCCAGCCAGGCCCGCGCCGTCAGCGTCGGCCAGGTCGAGACCCGCCCGCTGGGCGGCGGCGTCGAGGCCTCCGGCGTGCTGCTGGCCCGCGACGAGGCCGTGGTCGGCTCGGAGCTGTCCGGCTACCGCGTCGCCCGCATCTATGCCGACGAAGGCGACTATGTCCGCGCCGGCCAGCCGCTGGTCCAGCTGGACGCCACCCTGCTGCGCGCCCAGATCGACCAGCAGGCCGCCGTAGCCGCCCAGGCCCAGGCCGAGGCCGCCCGCGTCGCCGGTCTCGACGGCCAGGGCGTGCTCAGCCAGGAGCAGATCGAAAGCCGCCGCTACACCGCCAAGGCCCAGGCCGCCTCGCTCAGCGAACTGAAGACCCGCCAGAGCCGCATGACCATCGTCGCCCCCGTCGGCGGCCGGGTCATCGAGCGCGGCGTCAAGCCGGGCGAGATCTCCGGCGGCGGCACGACGCCGTGGTTCCGCATCGTCCGCGACGGCCTCGTCGAGCTGGAAGCCGACGTCAACGAGCAGGACCTGGCGGGCCTGGCGGTCGGCCAGCCGGCCACCGTCACCCTGCCCGGCGGCCAGCAGGTCTCCGGCGCCATCCGCCTGGTCAGCCCGCGCGTCAACGCCGACACCCGCCTGGGCAAGGTCCGCATCCGCCTGCCGGTGCGCGAAGATCTGCGGGCCGGCGGCTTTGGCAAGGCCACCTTCGGCGCCTCGGGCCAGGCGGTCACGGCCGTGCCCGAAACCGCCATCCGCTACGACGCCTCGGGCCTGTCGGTGGTCACCGTCGATGCGGGCAACCGCGCCAGGCAGGTTGCGGTGCGCACCGGCCGCCGCGGCGGCGGCTGGGTCGAACTGGTCCAGGGCCCCGCCCCCGGCACGCGCGTCATCGTCGGCTCGGCCGCCTTCGCTGGCGACGGCGACCTGGTGAAGCCACAGCCCGTCACGGCCGCCCAGAAGGCCGCGAACTGATGTCCGAGCTTCGCATCTCAGCCTGGTCGATCAGGAACCCGATCCCGGTCGCGGTCCTGTTCATCGCCCTGATTATCGCCGGCGTCGGGGCCTACCTGTCGCTGCCGGTCAAGCAGTTCCCGAACGTCACCTTCCCGGCCGTGACCGTCTCGGTCACCCAGAGCGGCGCGGCCCCCGGCGAGCTGGAGACCCAGGTCACCCGCCCGATCGAGGACGCCGTCTCGGGCATCTCCAACATCAAGACCATCCGCTCGTCGGTGACGCAGGGCGCCTCGACCACCACCATCGAGTTCGAGCTCGGCGAGGACCTGCAGAAGGTCACCGACGAGGTCCGCTCCAAGGTCGACCAGGCCCGCGCCAGCCTGCCCAAGGAGATCGACGAGCCGATCGTCCAGCGCCTCGAGATCGACAGCGCCCCGATCATCACCTACGCCGTCTCGGCCCCGGCGATGAGCACGGCGGAGCTGTCGTGGTTCGTCGACGACACCGTCACCCGCGCCCTGCAGGGCGAAAAGGGCGTGGCCCAGGTGGCCCGCGTCGGCGGCGCCGAGCGCGAGATCAACGTCATCATCGACCCGGCCCGCATGGCCGCCTTCGGCGTGACCGCGCCGCAACTGAACCAGGCCCTGGCCAATTTCAGCCTCGACGCCCCCGGCGGCCGGGCCACGGTCGGCGGCCGCGAACAGACCCTGCGGGTGCTGGGCGCGGCCAACACGCTGGACCAGCTCAAGCAGATCACCATCCCGGTCGGCTCGCGCTACGTGAAGCTGACCGACGTCGCCGACGTCGGCCAGGGCGCCGGCGAGGAACGCGGCTTCGCCCGCCTCGACGGCAAGCCGGTCGTCGCCTTCCAGGTCATGAAGACCCGCGAGTCCAGCGACGTCGAGGTCGAGGATCGCGTGAAGGAAGCCGTCCTGGCCCTCGAGGCCAGGAGCAAGGGCGTCGCCTTCACCAAGATCTACTCCACCGTCGACGAGACCCGGGCCAGCTTCAAGGCCACCGAGCACACCCTGCTCGAAGGCATGCTGCTGGCCTCGCTGGTGGTGTTCCTGTTCCTGCGCGAGTGGCGCGCCACCCTGATCACCGCCATCGCCATGCCGGTGTCGCTGATCCCGACCTTCGCCTTCATGGCCATGGTCGGCTTCTCGCTGAACGTCGTCACCCTGCTGGCGCTGACCCTGGTCATCGGCATCCTCGTCGACGACGCCATCGTCGAGATCGAGAACATCGAGAAACGGGTGTCCAAGGGCGAGCGGCCCTACCAGGCGGCGATGGAGGGGGCCGACGCCATTGGCCTGGCGGTCGTGGCCACCACCTTCACCATCGTCGCGGTGTTCGTGCCGGTGTCCTACATGCCCGGCATCCCCGGCCAGTTCTTCAAGGAGTTCGGCCTGACCGTCGCGGTCTCGGTGCTGTTCTCGCTGGTCGTGGCCCGCCTGCTGACGCCGCTGCTGGCCGCCTACTTCCTCAAGCCGGCCAAGAAGCCCCACCCGCGCAAGCCGTTCGAGGGCCTCTACCGCAAGAGCCTCGACTGGGCGCTGGACCACCGGATCATCAGCTTCATCCTCGGCGGCGTGCTGACCGTCGGCTCGCTGGTCGGCGCCGGCTTCCTGGCGTCGATCGGCGTGCTGCCCGTCGGCTTCCAGCCGGCCGGGAACGCCAACTACTACTACATCAAGCTGCAAGGCCCGCCCGGCGCGACCGTCACCGACATGGACCGCACGGTCCAGGCCGTGACCAGGATGTTCAAGGCCCGTCCCGAGACCGAGCACGTCTTCGTCCAGGTCGGTTCCAACATCGCCAGCGGCTTCGGCGGCCAGAGCGGCGCCGACGTTCGCGACGGCACCGTCACCGTCGTGCTCACGGGCGACCGCAAGCTGACCGTCACGGAGATCAAGCAGGAGATCCGCGCCGGCCTGCGCGACATTCCCGACGCCCGCGTCAACCTGCAGAGCGACTGGGGTTCGGCCGACATCCAGAACATCATCACCTCCGACGATGGCCTGGCGCTCGACAAGGCCGCCCTGGATATCGAGCGCGAGATGCGGACCCTGAAGACCGTGGCCGACCCGCGGCCCTCCTCCCCGCCCAGCGGTCCGGAGATCGTCATCCGGCCGCGCGCCGACGAGGCCGCCCGCCTGGGCGTCTCGGTGGCCGACATCGCCGCCATCGCCCGCGTGGCCACGGTGGGCGACATCGACGCCAACGTCGCCAAGATGACCCAGGGCGAGCGCCGCATCCCGATCCGCATCCGCCTGCCCGACGGCGCGCGCTCGGACCTGGCCGCGATCGGCGCCCTGCAGGTGCCCACCGCCAGCGGCGGCGTCACCCGCCTCGACAGCGTCGCCGACATCGACTTCCAGGCGGGTCCCGCCAAGATCGACCGCTTCGGCCGCAAGCGTCAGCTGACCGTCGAGGCCGACCTCGCCGGCAAGGCCCAGCTGGGCCAGGCGCTGGAAGAGATCGGCAAGCTGGAGTCGATGAAGAACCTGCCCGCGGGCGTCACCCCGGCCTCGGCCGGCGACCAGGAAGCGTTCACCGAACTCTTCAGCGGCTTCGCCGTCGCCATCCTGTCGGCCATCGGCCTGGTGTTCGGCGTGCTCGTCCTGCTGTTCCGCAGCTTCTTCAAGCCGATCACCATCATCTCGGCCCTGCCGCTGGCCATCAGCGGCGCCCTGGTGGCGCTGGTGGTCTGCCGCCAGCCGCTGTCGATGCCGTCGCTGATCGGCTTCCTGATGCTGATGGGCCTGGCGGCCAAGAACTCGATCCTGCTGGTCGAGTACGCCATCGAGCAGGAGCGCGCCGGCATGACCCAGCGCGAGGCCCTGATCGACGCCTGCCACGAGCGCGCCCGTCCGATCGTCATGACCACCCTGGCGATGATGGCCGGCATGCTGCCCACCGCCCTGGGCCTGGGCCAAGGCTCGGAGTTCCGCCAGCCCATGGCCGTGGCCGTGATCGGCGGCCTGATCACCTCGACCCTGCTGTCGCTGGTGCTGGTGCCGGTGGTCTATGAGGTCATCGACGACTTCGAGCGCTGGATCACCCCGAAGCTCTCGCGCCTGACCACGCCGCGCGAGGCCCCGGGGACGACGGCTTCGCCGGTGGATCGGCTGTAGAGGCAATGGGGCCGGAGGAGACCCCCTCCGGCCCTCCGGGCCACCTCCCCCAAAGGGGGAGGATCTAGAAGCGCCACGCCAAGAAGATGCTCCCCCTCTGGGGGAGCTGTCGGCAAAGCCGACTGAGGGGGCTCCCCCCGCCTCTACGCCAGCACGGTCGTCTCCGGCCCGACCACCCCGCCGCAGGCCGCGCACCTCACCACCGCCTCCAGCCGCTGCCCGCACGGACCATGGGTCAGCACCTCCGGCGGCCCTTCCGGCCCGGCCAGCCAGCGGTCGCCCCAGGCCATCAGCGTCACGAGCAGCGGGAACAGCTCGCGCCCCTCGTCGGTCAGCCGGTACTCCCAGCGCTCGGGCCGCTCCTGGTAGCGCACGCGGTCCAGCACCCCCAGCGCCGTCAGCCGCGCCAGGCGATCCGAGAGGATGTTGCTCGCCGCGCCCATCTGCGCCTGCAGGTCGGCGAACCGGCGCAGGCCGTAGAACGCCGCCGCCACCAGGTGCGAGGTCCAGCGGTCGCCCAGCACCGCGATGGCCCGCTCGGCCACCGGCGGGACGCCGCCCTCCCCCTCGACGATCGAGCGCCGCTGGGCGCGCGGACCCGGCGCGGGATCCAGGCCCGCCCCCGGGCCTGGGGCCACGGTGGTATTGCGGGCGGTCACCGCCTCGCCGCACGCCTTGCAGGTCAGTTCAGCGACCAGTTCGCAGCCACACGTCCGGTGCATGACACGATGGGCCGGGTCGCCAGAAACGTCGACGGCCGCGTCCCCCCGCTTCTGGTCCCAGCGCAGGATCATCAGGGCGGCGGCGAACAGGTCCAGCCCCTTGGCCGTCAGGTGATAGCCGTGCCGGACGGGCCGCTCCTGATAGAGCCGCCGCTCCAGGATCCCCGCGCCCTCCAGCCGGCCCAGCCGGTCGGTCAGCAGCGATCGGGCCATGCCGGTATGGGCCACGAAGCCGTCGAACCGGCTGACGCCCCGGAACGCCGCGTACAGCGCCAGCAGCGTCCAGCGGTCGCCGATGACGTTCAGCGCCCGCGCCGCGGAACTGGCCCTGACCGTGCGGAAACTGTGGTTTTCGGGCGACATCTTCCCCTTGGTGCGAGCGTTCGCGGCCGCCTGTCAATCTTGGCCGATTGCCTCGCCCGCAAGTAGCTTTTATAACGAGACTAACAAGAGCGGGGACGGGTAATCTCGCCGGCGTGGAGGCAGCCATGGTCTACATCCTGGGGGGATGGCAGAGCGACTTCTCCGCGAACTGGTCGCGCCAGGGCTGGGGCCTGGCCGACGCGTTTGGCGAGGCGGTGGCGCAGGGACTTGCGGCCACCGACCTCGCCCCTTCCGACATCGAGACCGGCCACGTCGGCAACTTCGCCGGCGAACTGTTCGCCGGCCAGGGCCTGCTGGGCGGCTTCTTCGGCCTCGTCCATCCCGAACTCGACGGCCTGCCGACCATGCGCCACGAGGCCGCCTGCGCGTCCGGCAGCTGCGCCGTCCTGGCCGCCGCCGCCGAGATCGAGGCCGGCCGCTACGGCCTGTCCTGCGTGGTCGGCATCGAGCAGATGCGCAACGTCCCCGGCCAGACCGCCGCCGAACACCTGGGCGCGGCCGCCTGGACCGGGCACGAGTTCCAGGACGCCCGCTTCCTGTGGCCCGCCGCCTTCTCCGACCTGGCCGAGGTCTACGACCAGCGTTTCGGCCTGCGCTACGAGCACCTGATGGCGATCGCCGAACAGAACTTCGCCAACGGCCGCCGCAACCCCAACGCCCAGACCCGCGACTGGCGCTTCGCCCCCGAGGCCTTCACCGCCGACGACGTCGCCAATCCGGTGGTCGAGGGCCGCACCCGCAAGCAGGACTGCGGCCAGGTCACCGATGGAACCGCGGTGATCTTCCTGGCCTCGGAGGAGCGCGCCAAGGCCTATGCCGACGCTCACGGCATCGCGCTCGAAAGCCTGCCACGCATCAAGGGCTGGGGTCACCGCTCGGCCCCGATCCCGCTCGACCGCAAGCTGACAGCGAGCAGGGCCAATGTCGAAGCGGGCGGTCACGTCTTCCCGCAGGTGCGCCGCGCCATCGACGACGCCCGGGCTCGGGCAGGCCTGTCGCTGGCCGATATCGACGCCGTCGAAACCCACGACTGCTTCGCCGTCACCGAATACATGGCCATCGACCACCTGGGCCTGACCGCGCCCGGCGAGGCCTGGAAGGCGATCGAGGCCGGCGACACCGCCATCGGCGGCAAGCTGCCGATCAATCCGTCAGGCGGCCTGATCGGCGCCGGCCACCCCGTCGGCGCCACCGGCGTGCGCATGGTGCTCGACGCCTTCAAGCAGACCACCGGAACGGCCAGCGACTATCAGGTCGACGGCGCCCGCAACGTCCAGACCCTCAATATCGGCGGCTCGACCACCACCACGGTCAGCCTGGTGATCGGAACCTGACATGCTGCAGATCCTGCTGGTCGACGCCGCCGTCTCGGCCGCCGCCTTCCTGGCGCTATGGCTGGTCTCGCTGAAGATCCGCGACGTCAGCTTCATCGACGCCTGGTGGGGCCTTGGCATGGCCTTGATCGCCTGGACCGCCTTCCTGCAGGGCCCGCCCACGCCGCGCGGCGTGCTGCTGACGACGATCTGCACCGTCTGGGCCGCGCGCCTGGGCGGCTACCTGCTGTGGCGCTGGCGCAAGCACGGCGCCGACCGCCGCTACGTCGCCATGCTGGCCCATGCCGAGAAGGAACGCGGCTGGAGCTTCGCCAAGACCTCGCTGCTGCTGGTCTTTTCCCTGCAATACGTCATGCAGTTCGTCGTCGCCCTGCCCGTGCAGATGGGCCAGGCGCCCGGCCCGCTCGGTCCGCTGGCCTTCGTCGGCGCGGCGCTGGCCGTGATCGGCATCGTCTTCGAGACCGTCGGCGACGCCCAGCTCGTCGCCTTCAAGGCCGACCCGGCCAACGCCGGCAAGGTCATGGACAAGGGCCTGTGGCGCTACACCCGCCACCCCAACTATTTCGGCGACGCCTGCACCTGGTGGGGCCTCTTCCTGATCGCCGCCGAGGCCCTGCCCTGGGGGCCCGCCTCGATCGTCGGCCCGATCCTGCTGACCTTCACCCTGATCCGCTGGAGCGGCGTGCCCACCACCGAAGGCCGCCTGAAGAAGACCCGACCCGACTACGCGGCCTATGTGGCGCGGACCTCGGGGTTCGTGCCGTGGTTTCCTCGCAAAAGCGCCCCTCTCCCATAGGGAGAGGGATCGGAGGAGTTCCCCTTGTATCTAGATCGCGGCGCCGGAGCGTGATGGCTTGGTGCTGTGAAGGGGC
>NZ_JBMDIW010000042.1:0-31841 GCF_057808875.1 Caulobacter sp. FG7 | reverse complement strand
CCCCCCCCCCCCCCCCCCCCCCCCCCCCCCCCCCCCCCCCCCCCCCCCCCGCCGCCAGGCGGCCGCCGTGTCCGGAAAGGGACGCCGGCGAGCCGCTCATCAGAACTTCGCCCGCACGCCGGCGAAGAAGCCGCGGCCCACCGAGCCGTAGCGGTAGATCGTCTGGTATTCCTTGTCGAAGAGGTTCTCGACGCGGCCGAACACCTCGAACTGCTCATTGACCGGATAGGCCGCGCGCAGGTCGAACAGGGCGTAGCTCTTCAGGCGGCGGGCGTTGGTGGCGTTGTCGTAGCTTTCACCCACGTACTGCACCGAAACGCCCGTGGTCAGGCCGTTCGACCAGTCATAGTCGGCGTTCAGGTTGGCCGTCTCGCTCGGGCGGCGCGGCAGGCGCTTGCCGTTGTTCGTCGCCGACCGGTTGATCGCGTCCATGTTGGTGTAGTTGGCGGTCACCTGCAGGGCCGAGGTCACCTCGATCGTGGCTTCCAGCTCGACGCCGCTGGTCTCGGTCTTGGCGAAGTTGGCGTAGCCGCCGTAGTTCGGCGGGTTGTTGTTCGAGACGAAGTCGATCTGGTTGGTGATGTCGCGGTGGAACCAGGTCACGCCGGCGCGCACGCGGCCGTTCAGCACGCTGTGCTCGACGCCCAGGTCGACGCTCTCGGACTCTTCCGGCTTCAGGTTGCGATCGCCGTAGATGCTGTAGAGCTGGTACAGCGACGGGGCCTTGAAGCCTTCGCCGTAGTTGGCGCGGAACACCGTCACGCCGTCATTGGGCGAGTAGGTGGCGCCGGCCTGGTAGACGGTGGCGTCGCCGAAGGCCGAGTGGTCTTCCTGGCGCACGCCGCCGGTCAGGGTCAGGCCCGCGACCGGCTTGGCCTGCAATTGCAGGTACAGGCTGTCGGTGCTCGCCGCGTGACGGTCGGCGGTTGGATTCGGATCGAAGGTCGAGGGCGAGGCGGTGCGGAACCACGAGCGCTCGGTCTCCGCGCCGAAGGTGGCGCGCAGGGCGTCGTTGATCGTCCAGGTGCCCTGGTACTCGAAGCGGCTGTTGGTGCCGCGCGCGTCGAAGGTCTTGGGGACCGACGAACTGGGATCGAAGTTGTCGCGGTCGGTCTGGGTGTAGCCGTAGCCGAGGCGGTTCTTCAGCGCGCCGTCGAAGGCGCTCAGGCGCACGCCGGCGTAGGAGACCAGTTCCTTGGTCTTGCCGTACTCGGGGCTGTCGGCGAAGGCGAACAGCGGGGCGGGGAAGCCGTCGAACTCGTTCTTGGCCGCGGCGTACGAGGCGCGCAGGTCGACAGCGGCCCAGTCGGTGACGTTCAGGTCCAGGCGGCTGCTGACCGCGGCGTTGCGATAGCCGTCCTTCTCCTTGCCGCCGTACGACTTGCCGAAGGCCGAGACGCCGTCGGTGGTGTAGTACGCGCCGGCCAGGCGGAAGCCGCCCCAATCGCCGCCGGTGCTGACGGCGGCGTGGCCGTAGGCGGTGTCGCGCGAGCCGGCCTCGGCCGACACGGTGGCGCCCAGCGGGCCGGTCGGCACGGCGGTGATCATGTTGACCACGCCGCCGATGGCCTGGCTGCCCCACAGCGTCGACTGCGAGCCGCGCAGCACTTCGATGCGGTTGATGTTGCCGGCCAGCAGGGTGGCGAAGTTGTAGCCGCCGCCGGTCGAGGACGGATCGTTCAGCTTGACGCCGTCGATCAGCACCACGGTCTGGTCGGTCTCGGCGCCGCGGATGCGCAGCTGGGTCGAGCCGCCGACGCCGCCGTTACGGGTGACGGTCACGCCCGCGGTGCGCGACAGCAGGTCGGAGACCACCACGGCCTGGGCCTTCTTCAGCGCTTCGGCGTCGATCACCGTCATGCTGGTCGAAACTTCCGACAGGTTCTCGGGACCGCGGCTGGCGGTGACGACGACCTGATCGACCGCCGCGGCGTCATCGGCCATGGCGTAGGCGGGCAGGGCAAGGGCGGGAACTGCGGCCGCGAGGGCCAGCAGGGAAACAAGGCGCATGTCGTTCCTCCGTGCGCGACAAGAAGGAGCGCGCTCCGCGAGGAACACGCCCGGACCAACGTCGTCATGCGGGGAAGACCCGATCGTACGGCGCACCCCGGCCGGACGAAAAACGACAACGACAGGCAGGTCTCCTGGCTCGCGGGTCATCGTTGCTGCGCGTCGCCTTCCCAGGCCTCTTCCGAAGAACAGCCCCAGTGGCATGTGACGCGCGAACTCGCCGCTTACAGTTGCGGGGGCAGCCCGGGTTTCACACCCGAGTTCCCTTTTCATCCTCTTTGGGAGGAACCTGTCGCGCTGGCTGCACTATATGGTGCGCCGCACACCGTCAATCTGGAGGCCTCAGCGTTGTCAGTCACCCTGGTCCTGGGCGGGGCCCGTTCGGGCAAGAGCGCATTCGCGCAGGGCGCGGCCGAGATCGTCGCCAGGGCGCGTGGATCCAAGCCGGTGATGATCGTCACCGCCCAGGCCTTCGACGCCGAGATGGAGGAGCGCATCGCGCGTCACCAGGTCGATCGCGGCGACGCCTGGACGACGCTCGAGGCGCCGATGGACCTGGTCGGGGCCCTGCGGGGCCTTTCGCCGGGCGCCGTGGCGGTCGTCGACTGCCTCACCCTCTGGCTGACCAACCTGATGCTGGCCGAGTGCGACGTTTCGTCCGCCGCTGCCAGGCTGGTCGACGCGGCCGCCGAGTTTGACGGCGAGCTTTGGCTCGTCTCGAACGAGGTCGGCTGGGGCGTAGTGCCCGACAACGCCTTGGCTCGCCGGTTCCGAGACGAGGCGGGCCGCCTGCACCAGGCCCTGGCCCGGGCCGCCGACGCCGTCCATCTCGTCGCGGCGGGGCTAAGCCTGCGGATGAAGTGAGTCGCGCGACTCGGCCGTCGGTTGCTCAACTTCGGGAAATGCGACGATTGCGCACGCTGACACCGGGTGTCGCGGCATGGTTAAGACCTGTTCATACATTCGACAGGGCTGGGGCTGGCCATGCGACGGATCCTTATTGCGGAAGACGACATTCTCCTCGGCGGCGTCTACGAGATGCTGCTGGAGGACGCGGGATTCGAGGTCCTGTGGAGCCGCGACGGCCGCGAGGCGCTGGACGCCTTCGACGCCTTCGCGCCCGACCTGCTGATCACCGACAATTCGATGCCGCGGATGACCGGGGCCGAGCTGATCCGCGCGGTGGAAGACCGCGACGTGCCGGTGCTGATGGTGTCGGCCAGCGATCCGCGCGTGCTGAAGGTCGAGCCCGACATGTGGCTGGAAAAGCCGATCTCGCCGGCGCGGTTGCTGACAGCCGTGCGCGCGCTGCAGCGGGGCGTGGTTCAGGCTGCGGCCTGAAGCGCCAGGGCGACGATCATCGCCACCAATCCCAGGCCAACGGCCCAGGCGGTGCAGAACGCCAGGGTGGGATGGCGCTGCCACCAGCGCGGATGGGGAACGCCCGTGATGGTCTTGTCGGTCATGCGGTCGTCTCGCGTGGTCTACGACAGACCAACGCGAGACGCCGCCATTCTGGTTCCCGAGAGCGCGGTGGGCGAAAGTGTGAGCGGTTTCGCCGTCTAACGCGCTCCAGATTCGACGGCTCTAGCCGCCGAAGCCGCGCGATCCGCCGCCGAAGCCGCCGCGCGAGATGACGCTGCTGCGGCTTTGCACGCGGGCCGGGGCCTCGTAGCGCGAGGGGGCGTCGAAGCTGTCCTGGCGCACCCGGCTGCGGCCCGAGAGGTAGTCGCGCGAGATCGGATAGCCCGAACCGCTGTAATAGGTCCCCTCGCGGTCGCGATACATCGGCGCGCCGCGATAGCCGCGGTTGTTCATCCCTTCCAGCGCCTGGCCGATGATGAAGCCGGTCAGCAGCGGGGTGAAGAAGCTGCCGCCGCCATTGGCCTGGCTGCGCGGAACGCACTGGTCGACGCCGTAACGCTCTTCGCAGCTCTGCTGGTCGGAGAACTTGGGCGCGTTCTCGGCGCTGGCCTTCTGGGCCTCGTCATAGGCCGTCTGGCACTGGTCGGCGGTGAAGTCGCCCGAGGCCTTGCAGTCGTCCAGGCTCGCGAAGCTGGAGGCGTCGACCTTCTGGCCGGAGGCGGCAGCGGGCGGGTTGTCGCCCCACTGCGTGGCCGAGCCCGGATCGTCGCAGGCCACCAGCGTGAAGGCCGAGCCGGCCATCAGGCTGGTCAGGGCCATGGCGCTGGAGCGCTTGCGACGCCGAGTCGAAGCCGAAACTGGGGCGGGCGGGGGAGAAAGCGCGTTCATGTCCGGCCTCACGAGGTCATGCAGGCGGCGTTCAGCAGGCCGACGGCCAGCGAGATCGAGGCCAGGTAGACGCCGGCGGCGAGCTCGGCCTTCTCGATGCGGTCGATCAGGTCCTTGAGCACCGTGAAGCGCACCAGGGTGAAGGCGGCGATCTGGATGACGCCGGCCAGCAGGGCCCAGGCGGCGAATTCCATCAGGCTGACGGTGTGGCTCAGCGCGGACGCCAGCGGCAGCACGTAGCCGACCACGGCGCCGCCCAGGGCGATGGCCGCGGCGACGTTGCCCTCGCGGATCAGCTTGGCTTCGTCGTAGGGCGTCACCGCCTGGTAGACGATCTTGAACACGACGGTGAACACGCCGGCGGCGGCGAAGGCCACCAGGAAGGCCAGGGCGCTTTCGCCGAAGGCATTGACGTCGAACATGGTCTATTTCCCCCTGTCAGGTGGCTTAGGCGCGGAATTCGCCGACTTCCAGCGGCACGCCGATCATGGTTTCGAACGAGACCTCGCGGTCCTCGGTCTCCATTTCGATGGCCAGCAGCAGTTCGCGGCCCTCGCCGGGCAGGTCGCGGGCGAACAGCATGCAGGTCTGGAAGATCTTGCGGTCGGGCACGCCGTCGCGGTCGTCATGCAACTCTTCCCAGAAGGTCACGGGCTCCTGGCTCTCGGCCTCGTCGCCGAACCAGAAGCGGTGATACTCGGGCAGGCCCGCGGCGGCGAAGCTGCGGGCGCGCAGGCGCTTGCCCCAGGCGTCGCGGTCGGCGCGGCCGGCCGGATAGGCGCTGTCCCAGGGCACGAAGATCGTCACGTCGGTCAGGCGCTGGCCGGCGCGGTCGTCCGACACGGCCTGAAACATCACGTGGTCGTCGGTGTAGAACCGGTGCACGAAGCCGCCGTCCTTCAGGTCCACCAGGCCCTGGGCGGTGATTTCCAGCGTGTCGCGGTCGAGCGGGAACTTGGTGTCGGACCCGAAACGCTTCCACGCCAGCGGGTCCAGCCAGACGGTCCGGCCCAGGGTCACGTTGCGGATGGCGGGCAGGGCCGATTCCGGAGCGGGCTCCTTGCGGCCGAATAAGCGACTGAACATGGCGGATCCCTGCAACACTGGCCCTTCATGTACGGCGCCAGCCTGCGCTGTAAAAGGGGCGACGCTCGCTCTCGACGGCTGGCGTTCGGGCTCCCATCTTGTATGAACACGGCCAAGATGGCCCGTTGAAGAGGATCACGACCCGATGAGTCAGACGCCCTGGACTGTCCGCTCGCTGAAGGCGGCCCTGGACGAAGCGCCCGGACGCGGCGCCGACGAGATCACCGTCGGCATCCTGGAGGGCGCCGACGAGATCCTGCTGGCGACCATGCACTGGCATGGCGACCTGGAGATCTACATCAGCGTCAGCGACCAGCAGGTCGCGGCCTCGGCCCTGCTGTGGCCGGTCGACGAACAGGAAGACCGCCACGCCTTCAACGAGTTCCTGCTCAAGGCCCAGAAGCTGGTGCCGCTGTCGAACTTCGGCATCTGCGTCGTCGGCGGCCGCGACTACTACGAACTGTTCGGCGAGCTCTCGACCACCACCTCGATCGAGGACATCCTGATCGAGTTGCGCACCCTGGCCGAGAACGCCATCGAAGTGGCTTCCGACCTGCGCAGCTCGTTCTCGTCCGCCGCCTGACCCAAACCTAGAATTTCCCGGAGCCTTCCGATGTCCATCTGGCGCAAGCTGTTCACCCTGGGTCGCGCCGGCGCGCACGAAGCCACGTCCGCCGTCGTCGACGCCAACGCCATCCGCATTCTCGACCAGGAGATTCGCGACGCTGATGCCGCCCAGGCCAAGGCGCGCGATAACCTCGCCACCCTGGTCGCCCGTCGCCGCATCCAGGAAAACGACGTCAAGAGCCTGCGCGAGCAGGTGGCCAAGTACGAGAACTCGGCCCGCGCCGCCGTCACCAAGGGCGACATGGATCTCGCCCGCCAGGTCGCCCAGCGCATCGCCGACATCGAGAGCGAGATCTCGCTGAAGGAGCCGCAGATCGGCTCCATGCGCGAGGCCGAAGACCAGTTGCACCAGGCCATCGCCGCCACCGACCGCCGCATCGACACGCTCAAGCGCGAGGTCGAGGTCGTGAAGGTCAACGAGTCCGTCCAGAAGGCGCAGGAAGCCGTCACTGCCCGTGGCGCGGGCGCCGGCGCCTCGCTGGGTTCGGCCGCCGACAGCCTGGCGCGGATCAAGGAACGCCAGATGGTCCGCGGCGAGAAGATCAAGGCCGCCGGCGAACTGGAAGACCGCCGCACCGGCGCTGATCTCGACGAGAAGCTGCGCGTGGCCGGCATCCTGCCGGGCCAGTCGTCGGCCGACGACATCCTGGCCCGCCTCGCGCCGCAGCCCACCCCGCTGCAGATCGAGGACAAGGCCGCCGACGGTTCGAAGAGCGAGTAAGAGCCCAGCGTGCGTCGTCTTACCCTGACCCCTCGCGCCGACTGGCGCGAGAAGGCCGAGGCCGTCGGCTTCGTCTACCACCACACCGGCGGACAGGCCTATTGGGACGAGGGGACGGCGTACGCCTTCACCCTTCAGGAGGTCGAGGAACACCTGGAGCCGGCCGCCGCCGAGCTCCACGACCTGTGCCTCGACCTCGTCGATGAGGCGGTCGCCAGCGAGGAAATCCTCGAAAAGCTGGCGATCCCGCGCGAGCACTGGGACTTCGTCGCCGCCTCCTGGCGCGCCAAGGAGCCCTCGCTCTACGGCCGCTTCGACTTCGGCTACGACGGCTCGGGTCCGCCCAAGCTCTACGAATACAACGCCGACACCCCCACCAGCCTGTTCGAGGCCGCCACCTTCCAGTGGCTGTGGCTCGAGGATCTGCTGGGGCAGGGCGCCCTGCCGGCCGGGACCGACCAGTTCAACAGCCTGTTCGAGGCGATGCGCGATCGCTTCAAGGTGCTGTTCCCGAACGGCGGTTTCGTGCACTTCGCCAGCGACGACGAGGCCGTCGAGGACCGCCAGACCGTGCGGTTCCTGGAAGACCTCGCCGCCCAGGCGGGTCTTGATCCCAAGTTCGTGGCCATGAACGCCATCGGCCTGAACGAAGAGGGGCAGTTCGTCGACACCGATGGCTACCTGCTGCAGGCGGCGTTCAAGCTCTATCCGTGGGAAGACATGCTGCGCGAGCCCTATGCGGCTAACCTGGCGACGGCCAAGGTCCGCTGGCTGGAGCCGCCGTGGAAGGCGATCCTGTCCAACAAGGCGATCCTTCCGTTGCTGTGGGAGCGTCACAAGGGCCACCCCAACCTGCTGGAGGCCTATTTCGAGGGCGACCCGGCCGCCTCGGCGCTCGGCGCGAACTACGTGCGCAAGCCGCTGTTTTCGCGCGAGGGGGCCAATGTCGAGATCGTCGGCGCCAAGGCCGAGCCGGTGCTCGACCAGGGCTATGGCGCGGAAGGCGCGATCGTCCAGGCCTTCAGCCCGCCGCCCAGCTTCGACGGCAAGCACCCTGTGGTCGGCGTCTGGATTGTCGGGGCCGAGCCCGTGGGCATGGGCATCCGAGAAGACGACAGCCAGGTCACCAAGAACCTCGCCCGCTTCGTGCCGCACATCATCGAGGGGTGAGGTTTCCCTTCGACAGGAACCACCTCCTCGCAAAATCCCCGCGAAAGCGGGGGGGGCAGGCCTTTTCTGCAACCCGCCGCGCTCGACGATAAAACACCTGGGCCCCCGCTTTCGCGGGGGGGGTACGGAAGGGGGAGGGCAGCGCGTTCCGACGTGCTAACCTCTCGCCCATGAGCGACCAGAACGACGACGACCCGACCGGCGAAACCCCGATCCAACGGGCCCTGCGCATCAAGCAGGCGGCGATCGCCGCCCGTCCCAAGCCGCCGCGCGGCGGTCGTTTTCAACGCGAGCAGGCGTCCCGCAAGGCCGCCGGCTCCACCAAGCCGTGGAACAGCTGATGGCCGGTCTCAAGGACAAGCGTGGATTCATCGACAAGGACCGGCTCGATCTCTCCGAGCGCCAGGCCGTCGAATACTGGATGAAGCGTTGGGGCGTGACCCGCGATCAGATCACGACTGCCCATCGCAAGGTGGGCCGGATGACCAAGGACATCGCCGCCGAACTGGGCAAGAAGCGCTGAGCGGGCGTTCCGCTCGCTGTGCGATCATTGTTATTTCGAGCGTCCTGGGGTGGCCTTCGACCAGTCCCCGCAAAGCGCTGCCATTCTCCGTGTGGCGACGTTTCGTGCCTTTGAAATGGCGCAAGCTGTCAAACTGCGATCAAGACAACGTTGTCATGGCAATGATTTGCTGAATTCTTGGCAAATCTGCGGGAACGCAACGCGCATGTGGACGCGTTCTTGGCCAAAATGCTAGGGAGGCCACGGATATTGCACTGCGAGATTCAGATTTCGCAGGGCTGTTCCAAGGCGAGACGACCCCGATAGAGGGCGCGGCCTTTCTTCACTTTATCGCAGGGTGAACTCAAAATGCCGGTAGAGACGCTGACGAAGTCCCTTTGGGTCTATTCGTTCGGGGGAGGCGGCGCTGACGGCGACGCTTCCATGAAGAACCTCCTCGGAGGCAAGGGCGCCAATCTCGCCGAGATGTCGTCGCTGGGTCTGCCGGTTCCGCCCGGCTTTACGATCACCACCGAGGCCTGCGTCCACTATTACGCCAACGGCAAGCAGTACCCGGTCGAGCTGGCCGGGCAGGTCGCCGCGGGTCTCGCCAAGATCGAGGCCATCACCGGCAAGCGCTTCGGCGACGTGGCCAACCCGCTGCTGGTGTCGGTTCGCTCGGGCGCCCGCGCCTCGATGCCGGGCATGATGGACACCGTTCTGAACCTGGGTCTCAACGATGAGACCGTCGAGGGCCTGGCCGTCCTGTCGGGCGACCGCCGCTTCGCCTACGACAGCTATCGTCGTTTCATCCAGATGTATTCGAACGTCGTGCTCGACCTGGAGCACCACATGTTCGAGGAGATCCTCGACGACCATAAGGACCGCCTCGACGTCCACGTCGACACGGGTCTCTCCGCCGACGACTGGGCCGGGGTCATCAAGGACTACAAGGCCGCCGTGCTCAACGAGCTGGGCAAGCCGTTCCCGCAGGACGCCCAGGAGCAGCTGTGGGGCGCCGTCGGCGCCGTGTTCGCCAGCTGGATGAACGACCGCGCCAAGTTCTATCGCCGCATGCACGACATCCCCGAAAGCTGGGGCACCGCCGTCAACATCCAGTCGATGGTGTTCGGCAACATGGGCGACACCTCGGCCACGGGCGTGGCCTTCACCCGCAATCCGTCGAACGGCGACAACCGCCTGTACGGCGAGTTCCTGATCAACGCCCAGGGCGAGGACGTCGTCGCCGGCATCCGCACGCCGCAGTCGCTGACCAAGGCCGCCCGCGAGGAGATGGGCGACACCGCGCCGTCGATGGAAGAGGCGATGCCGGAGGTGTTCGGCCAGTTCAAGACCGTGGTCGAGACGCTGGAACGCCACTACCGCGACATGCAGGACATCGAGTTCACTGTGGAGCAGGGCGTGCTCTACATGCTGCAGACCCGCAACGGCAAGCGCACCGCCAAGGCCGCGCTCAAGATCGCCGTCGACATGGCCGCCGAGGGCGTGATCAGCAAGGAAGAGGGCGTCTCCCGCGTCGAGCCGGCCTCGCTCGATCAGCTGCTGCACCCGACCATCGACCCGACCGCCCATCGTGACGTCGTCACCGTCGGCCTGCCGGCCTCGCCCGGCGCGGCCACCGGCAAGATCGTCTTCGACAGCGACGAGGCCGAGAAGGCCGCCGCCAACGGCGAGGCCGTGATCCTGGTGCGTGAGGAGACCTCGCCCGAGGACATCCACGGCATGCACGCCGCCCGCGGCATCATCACCGCCCGCGGCGGCATGACCAGCCACGCCGCCGTCGTGGCGCGCGGCATGGGCCGTCCCTGCGTCTCGGGCGCCGGCGACGTGTCGATCTTCGCCAAGGAAGGCCTGTTCCGGGCCAAGGGCCGCGAGTTCAAGGCCGGCGAGATCATCACCATCGACGGCTCGACCGGCGAGGTCCTGGCCGGCGCGCCCAAGATGATCGAGCCCGAGCTGACCGGCGACTTCGCCACCCTGATGGGCTGGGCCGACCAGGTCCGTCGCCTGAAGGTGCGCGCCAACGCCGAGACGCCGCTCGACGCCAAGACCGCCCGCCAGTTCGGCGCCGAAGGCATCGGCCTGTGCCGCACCGAGCACATGTTCTTCGACGACACCCGCATCGCCGCGGTGCGCGAGATGATCCTGGCCGACGACGAGGCCGGCCGCCGCACGGCGCTGGCCAAGATCGCGCCCTTCCAGAAGGCCGACTTCGTCGAGCTCTTCACGATCATGGAAGGCCTGCCGGTCACCATCCGCCTGCTCGACCCGCCGTTGCACGAGTTCCTTCCGCATACGGAAGAAGACGTGCAGGCCGTGGCCGTGGCCACCGGTCTCGACGCCGCCAAGCTGCTGCGCCGCGCCAAGGAGCTGCACGAGACCAACCCCATGCTCGGCCACCGCGGCTGCCGCCTGGGCGTCTCCTATCCCGAGATCTACGAGATGCAGGTCCGGGCCATCCTCGAGGCGGCGTGCGAGATCGCCAAGTCGGGCAAGGCCGCCCCGGTGCCGGAGATCATGCACCCGCTGGTCGCGAAGGGTGAGGAGATGAAGTATCTGCGCGACCTGACCGACCGCGTCGCCAAGGCGGTGCTGGCCGAGCAGGGCGTCGATCTGAAATATACGGTCGGCACCATGGTCGAGCTGCCCCGCGCCGCCCTGCGGGCCGGTGATCTGGCCGCCAACGCCGAGTTCTTCAGCTTCGGCACCAACGACCTGACCCAGACGACGTTCGGCATCAGCCGCGACGACGCCGGCAAGTTCCTGGGCGCCTATATCGACAAGGGCATCTTCGAGAAGGACCCCTTCGTCAGTCTCGACCAGGACGGCGTCGGCGACCTGATCCGCATCGCCGCCGAGCGGGGCAGGGCGGCGCGTCCCGACGTCAAGCTCGGCATCTGCGGCGAGCATGGCGGCGACCCGGCCTCGATCGCGTTCTGCGAGAAGGTCGGCCTGGACTACGTCTCCTGCTCGCCCTACCGCGTGCCGATCGCCCGCCTGGCGGCCGCGCAGGCCGCGCTGGCTGGGAAGTAACGATCCTCCCCCTCTGGGGGAGGTGGCCCGGAGGGCCGGAGGGGGTCTCCCCCACCCGCGACACGATGAACGGCCCCGCTCCCACGAGCGGGGCCGTTTTTCTTTGTCCGCCCGCTTGCGTGAACTTCGATAGGAAGCTATCTAAATAGATAGCAAGCTACCTATCGTTCTTCGAGCATCGTTACATGACGTCCCGCATTCCCAGCGAACGCACCTTCACGGGCGCGGTGCTGCGCCTGGCGCGCATCTATCGCCGCGAGGTCAATCGCGCCCTGGCCGAGCACGGCCTTTCCGACGCCCGCGCCCTGCCGGTGCTGCACATCGCCCGCGCCGGCTCAGGCATGCGGCAAGGCGTGCTGGCCGAGGAACTGGGCGTCGAAGGCCCGTCCCTGGTCCGCGTGCTCGACCAGCTGTGCGCCGCCGGCCTGGTGGAGCGTCGCGACGACCCCGCCGACGGCCGCGCCAAGACCCTGCACCTGACAAGCGACGGCGCGGCCCTGGCCGTGATCGCCGAAGACACCGTCCAGGCCGTCCGCTCGCGCCTGCTGGTCGGGGTCAGCGACGAGGATCTGGCCGCCACCTTACGCACCTTCGCCGCCTTCGAGGCGGCCCTGGACGCCGCCAACGGGCAGGGGGCTTGAAGCGCTCCATGCCCAAGTTCGACCGGTGGACGCTGCTGTTCTCGCTGAACAGCTTCGTCGCCGCCATGCTCGCCCTCTGGATCGGTTTCGCCGTCGGCCTGCCGCGTCCCTATTGGGCCATGACCACGGCCTATATCGTCAGCCAGCCGTTGGCCGGGGCCGTGCGCTCCAAGGCGCTGTACCGCGTGCTCGGCACCGTGCTGGGCGGGGCGGCCGCCGTCGCCATGGTGCCCAACCTGGTCAATGCCCCCGTGCTGCTGTGCCTGGCCCTGGCCCTGTGGGTCGGCGCCTGCCTGACCATCTCGCTGCTCGACCGCACGCCGCGCAGCTATGTCCTGATGCTGGCCGGCTACACCGCCGCCATCATCGGCTTCCCGGCCGTCAGCCAGCCCGGCGCCATCTTCGACCTGGCCGTCTGGCGCGTGGTCGAGATCGGTCTCGGCATCATCTGCGCCACCCTAGTCCACAGCCTCGTCTTCCCACGCCCCGTGGGGACCGTCCTGCGCGCTCGTCTTGGCGCCTGGCTGGGCGAGGCCGATCGCTGGGCGCTGGACGTGCTGAAGGGCGCCGACGAGGAAGCCTTCGCCCGTGACCGCCGCCATCTGGCCGCCGCCGCCAGCGAGATCCAGATGCTGGCCACCCACCTGCCGTTCGACACCACCCGCCTGCGCGAGACCACCGGCGTGGTGCGGGCCCTGCACGAACGCCTGCTGATCCTCATCCCGCTGCTGTCGGGGCTCGCCGATCGGATGCAGGCGTTGAAGGACGTCAGGGATCCTGCCGCCCGAGCGGCGCTGGACGCCGTCATCGCCTGGATCGAGGCCGGTGCGACCCGTGGGCCGGGCCTCGAACTGATCGACCACCTCAAGGCCGAGGCCGCAGAGCGGCGGGGCGGCGACTGGAACGCCCTGCTGGTCGAGAGCCTGCTGGTGCGCCTGGCCGAAGCCGTCCAGGCCCTGGGCGAGGGGCATGCGCTGATGACGCGCCTGGAGAACCCCGACGCCCCGCTGTCGCCGAACCTGGCCGCGGCCACCGCCAACGCCGCCCGTCGCCGGATGCACAGCGACCTGCCGCTGGCCCTGCTTTCGGGCGCGGCCGCCGCGATCGCCGTGCTGCTGTCCTGCGCCCTCTGGATCGTTTCCGGCTGGGGCGACGGCGCCTCGGCTCCGGTCATGGCGGCGGTGTTCTGCTGCTTCTTCGCGGCCATGGACGATCCCGTGCCGGCTATCCGCAGCTTCGGGATCTTCACCCTGGTCTCGCTGCCGCTGTCGGCGCTCTACATGTTCGCCGTGCTGCCGGCCATCGACGGCTATCCGCTGCTGGTCCTGACCCTGGCGCCGCCGCTGCTGTTCATTGGCCTGTTCATTCCCAACCCCAAGACCATGGGGGCGGCGCTGGCCACGCTGATCGGCTTTTGTAATGCGCTTGCGCTGCAGGAAACCTTCAGCGCCGACTTCGCCAGCTTCCTGAACATCAACCTCGGCCAGTTCGTCGGCCTGGGGGCGGCGATTTTCGTCACCGCCGCCATGCGCTCGATGAGCATCGACGCCGGCGCCCGGCGCCTCCTGTCGCGCACCTGGAAGAACCTGGCCCGCCTGGCCCGGTCCAGCCGCGCGCCTGAACCGGCCGCCTTCGCCGCCGCCCTGGTCGACCGCCTGGGCCTTCTGACCCCGAAGCTCGCGGCTGTCGGTCCGCGCCACGATCTCGTCGGCGTCGACGTGCTGCGCGACCTGCGGGTGGGCATGAACCTCGTCACCGTCCAGACCGCCCGCGGCGATCTTTCGGGACCGGCCCGCGCCAGTCTCGACGCCGTGCTCGACGGGGTGGGCGACCACTACGCGGCCCTGTCGGCCGGCCGTCGCGCGCCGCCGCACGCCGAGCTGCTGGCCAAGGTCGACCAGGCCCTCGTCAGCCTGGGGCGGATCGCCTTCGTGCCCGGTGGTGTCACCGGCCTCGTCGGCCTGCGCCGCAACCTCTTCCCCGACGCCCCCGCCTTCAATCCGGAGCCCGCCGCATGACCGGCGAATACAATATCGACGGCGTCTTCCTGTCGTCCGTCCTCGTCTCGGCCGTCGTGGCCCTCGTCGCCGCCTTCGTGCTCCGACGCGTGCTGTCCTGGGCCGGCGCCTACCGCTTCGTCTGGCACCCGGCGCTCTTCGACACCGCTCTCTTTGTCATCCTCTGGGCCGCCGCCGTGGCCCTTGTCCGTCCGTAAGAAAAACATGCCCCAGCTGAAAACTATCCTCCCCCAAGCCGGCCGCGTCGCGGTCACCCTGGCCGTCGTCGCCGTCGCCGTGGTCGGGGGCAAGCGCCTCTGGGACCACTACCAGGTCGACCCGTGGACCCGTGACGGCCGCGTCCGCGCCGACATCGTCCAGGTCGCGCCCGACGTCTCGGGCCTGGTCACCGCCGTCCAGGTGGTCAACGACCAGACGGTCAAGGCCGGCCAGCCGCTGTTCTATGTCGACCGCGACCGCTACGCCCTGGCCCTGCGCCAGGCCGACGCCGCCGTCGCCGCCCAGAAGGCGCAGCTGGCCCAGGCCCGCCGCGAACTGGCCCGCAACCGCGTGCTGGGCGACCTCGTCGCCGGCGAGATCACCGAGCAGAGCCTGGCCAAGGTCGAGCAGGGGCAGGCCGCTCTGGCCCAGGCCGTAGCCGCCCGCGACCTCGCCGCCCTGAACCTTTCGCGCACCCTGGTCGTCGCGCCGACCGACGGCTTCCTGTCGGACCTGACGCTGCGCACCGGCGATTACGTCACCGCCGGCAAGCCGGTGCTGGCCCTGATCGACAGCCGCTCCTACAGGGTCGAGGGCTACTTCGAGGAGACCAAGCTCAAGGGCCTGCATGTCGGCCAGAAGGTCAGCATCACCGTGATGGGCGAGGACAGGCCGCTGCACGGCCACATCCAGTCGATCGCCGCCGGCATCGAGGACCGCGACCGCGCCGCCGGGGCCAGCCTGCTGCCCAACGTCAATCCCACCTTCAGCTGGGTGCGCCTGGCCCAGCGCGTTCCCGTCCGGGTCGCCCTGGATGAGACCCCCAAGGACCTGCGCCTGATCGCCGGCCGCACGGCCACTGTCGCGGTGCTGGGGCAGGGGGCTGGCACGGTCGCCGGCAAGGGAGCCGCCTCGTGAGCACGCTCCGCACCCTGGCGGCCGCGGGCTCGCTGCTGGCGCTGGCCGCCTGCACGACCGTCGGCCCCGACTACAAGCGGCCCGACGCCGCCAAGATCAACGAGCCCGCCGCCCAGGCGCCGTTCATGGGCGCGGCCAGCGCCGCCGTCAGCCAGGACCCGGTCCCCGACGGCTGGTGGAAGCTCTATGACGACGAGACCCTCAACGGCCTTGTCCAGGAGGCCCTGGGCGCCAACACCGACCTGCGGGTCGCCGCCGCCAACCTGGCCCGCGCCCGCGCCGTGGCCGGCGAGGCCGACGACGCCGGCGGTTTCTCGGTCGGCGCCTCGGGGGCGGCGATGCGCGCCCGCGAGTCCGGCGAGCAGTACCTGATGAGCGAGCCGTTGCCGGTCGAGAACCTGGCCGACGCCGGCGTGAAGGTCTCCTACCAGGTCGACCTGGTCGGCCGCCTCAAGCGCGCCGCCGAGGCCGCCCATGCCGACGCCGACGCCAGCCAGGCCGCGCTCGACCTGGCCCGCGTCAGCGTCGCCGCCGACGTCGCCCGGGCCTATGTCGAGGAGTGCTCGGCCGGCCACGAGATCCACGTCGCCGAGCATAGCCTCGATCTGCAGCAGAAGAGCCTGGAGGCCACCAATCGCCTGATCGCCGCCGGCCGCGGCACGGCGCTGGACGCCACCCGGGCCCGCGCCCAGGTCGATCTGCAGCGCGCCGCGATCCCCAGCTTCGAGGCCCATCGCAAGGCCGCGCTCTACAAGCTGGCCGTGCTGACCGGCAAGCCGCCGGCCCAGTTCCCCAAGGCCGTCGAGGCCTGCGCAACGCCGCCGAAGCTGTCGCAACCCCTGCCGGTCGGCGACGGCGCGGCCCTGCTCAAGCGCCGGCCCGACGTCCGCCAGGCCGAGCGCACCCTGGCCGGCGCCACCGCTCGCATCGGCGTGGCGCGCGGCGCGCTCTATCCGAACATCAGCTTCGGCATGGGCGCGGGCTCGACAGGCTTGCTGGCCGATATCGGCCAGCCGGCAGCCAACCGCTGGAGCCTGTCGGGCCTGATCTCCTGGACCCTGCCGGGCGAGGGCGAGCGCGCCCGCATCCGCGGGGCCGAGGCCGGCGCCGACGGGGCTTTGGCGCGGTTCGACGGCGTGGTGCTGAACGCCCTGCGCGAGACCGAGACCAGCCTGACCGCCTACGCCCACGAACTCGACCGCAACGCCGCCCTGCGCGCCGCCCGCGACGAAGCCGTGAAGGCCGAACGCCAGGCCGCCACGCTCTACAAGGCCGGCCGCGCGCCGTACCTGCAGGGCCTGGACGCCCAGCGCACGCTGGCGGGCGCGGAGGCCTCCCTGGCCGCCTCGGACGCGGCCGTGGCGGCTGATCAGGTCAACCTGTTCCTGGCGCTGGGCGGCGGCTGGGAAACCGCGCCGGCGGTGAAGGTGGTGCAGGCGCAGCGCTGATTGGAGAGGGGGAGAGCCGCGCTGACGCCGGCCCCCTCTGTCGCTCCGCGACAGCTCCCCCAGAGGGGGAGCATCTGGGCGCGAAGATCCTCCCCCTCTGGGGGAGGTGGCCCGGAGGGCCGGAGGGGGGGGCGTTTTCAGTTGCCGCAACGCCCGAAGGACATCCCCCCACCGATCGCTATGCGATCGCCTCCCCCACAGGGGGAGGTTCCAGAGGGCTTCAGCCCGGCGCCCGCTCGCTCCAGAGGTCGAGGTCCGTCTCGTGCCCGATCAGCGCCAGGCCCGAGGCGATAGACTCGAACTCGCCGCCGCTCTCGATCCGTTCGGCGCCGAACCGGCGCAGGAAGATATCGCGCACCGCCGGCACGAACGAGGAGCCGCCGGTCAGGAACACCCGGTCCACGTCTTGCGCCGTCAGGCCCGAGCGCTCCAGCGCCTGGTCGACGGCCGTCTCGATGGCCTTCAGTTCCGGCGCGATCCAGCCTTCGAACTCGCTGCGCGCCACGTCGCGCTCGATGACCACCGAGCCGGCCTTGAACGAGAACCGCGCCGCTTCCTGGCCCGACAGCGCCTCCTTCAGGCCCGAGACCGAGCGGTAGAGGGCGTAGCCGTGGTTGTCGTCCAGCACCTCGATCAGGCGGGCGATCTTCTCGGGCTCCACCGCCGTGCGCTCCAGGGCGCGGATGTCGCGCATGTCCTTGGAGGCCCGCAGCATGGCCAGTTGATCCCAGCGGGCGAAGGCGGTGTAGTAGCGCTGCGGGATCGGCAGGCGGCTGGACATGGCCTTGTAGAGGCTGCCCTTGCCGAGCTCCGGCGACACCACGTTGTCGATGATCCGGTAGTCGAAGGCGTCGCCGGCCACGCCGACGCCCGAACGCGCCAGGGGCACGGACCGCAGTTGGCCGCCTTGGCGTTCGAAGCGCACGATCGAGAAGTCGCTGGTGCCGCCGCCGAAGTCGGCCACCAGCACCGTGGCGTCCTCCTTCAGCTGGCGGGCGAAGAAGAAGGCCGCGCCGACCGGTTCGTGGGCGTAGCGGATGTCGGAAAAGCCCAGGCGCTCGAAAGCAGCTTCGTAGCGCTTGAGGGCCAGGTTCTCGTCGGGATTGCCGCCGGCGAAGGTCACAGGCCGGCCAACGATCACTCGCGGCGGCAGGTCGGCCATCTGGCCCTGCGCATGGTCGCGCAGCTTGAACAGGAAAGCCGCCAGCAGGTCCTCGAACAGGTAGCGCTTGTCGAGGATCTTGGTCTCGGTGAAGGCCGCGCTGGCCGCGAACGTCTTGAACGACTGGACGAAGCGCGTTTCCAGCGGGTCCTCGACATAAGCCTCGATGGCCCAGGGGCCGGCCTCGATGACGCGTTCGGTCGGACGGCCGTCCGGGCCGGCCATCGAATGGAAGCTCAGGGCCGAGCGGAAGGCGAAGATGTCCTTCTCGCCGACGGGAAAGCGCACCAGGCGCGCGGGGCCTTGGCCGTCGGCGATGGCGACGACGGTGTTGGTGGTGCCAAAATCGATGCCGATCGTCGGCTGGACGGCGGACGTCATGGGAAAGCTCGGGCCGGGGAGGGGGTCGTGCGTCCTACAGCCGTGAGCGCAGGGGTCAAGCGACTTAACGGGGTTTTTACGTCGCAGCCGAAAAACTGCGTTCGACTACCGCGAATCCGGCGCGGACCAGACAAACATCCGGGGGGAAACGAACATGAAGCTCGACGATCTCAAGATCGCGTCGAAGGTCGCCCTGCCGGCCGTGGTGCTGGGCGCGGCCGTGCTTGGCTGCACGGGCCTGGGCGTCTGGCAGCAGAAGAGCCTGGACGCCGCCACCAGCCGTCTCGTCGAGCACCGCGCCCCCGCCGAGGTGCAGTCGGCCCGCTTCAGCCGGCGCCTGGCCATGATGGGTCACGCCGCTCACCGCACGGTCACCTACGACGCCGCCTCGCCGGAAGCCCAGGCCGCCTCCAAGGAGCTCGACAAGGTCTATGCCGAGGGCAAGGACAGCCTCGACAAGATGACCGGCTTTGACCCGGCGATCACCGAGAAGGCCGAGGGCTTCCGCGCCCGCATCGACGCCCTGTACGCCGAGGCGCGGGGCGCGGCCGACAAAGGCTTGGCCAGCGATGACACCGGTGCCATGGCGCATCTGGCCGTCATGGATCCGGCAATCGACAGCCTCGCCAAGGACGTAAAGGCCTGGGGCGACGGCTATCACGAGGAAACCGACGCCATGGTCACGGCCGCGCGGGCCGAGGCCGAGCGCGGCGTGCTGCTGACGCTGCTGTTCGGCGTGGCCGCCGCCCTGGGCGGCGTGGCCTTTGCCTTGTGGATCGGGGCGGTGAAGATTTCGCGGCCGGTGGCCGGGCTTTCTCGCGCCATGAACGACCTGGCCGAAGGGCGCCTGGAAACCGCCGTGGCGGGCGCTGGCCGCCGCGACGAAGTCGGGCTGATGGCCAAGGCCGTGCAGGTCTTCAAGGACAACGCTCTTGCCCTCAAGAGCGCCCAGGCCGAGCAGGCCCGCTCGCGCGCCGCCGGCGACGAGGAGCGGGGCCGCAACGAACAGGCCCGCGAGGCCGCCGCCCGCGAGCAGGCCTTCGTCATGGAGGCCATCGCGCAGGGCCTGTCGCGCCTGTCGCGCGGCGACCTGACGGTGCGGGTCACCGAGGCCTTCCCCGACGGCTATCGCCAACTGCGCGACGACTTCAACGTCGCCATGGGTCACCTGGACGAGGCCATGGGCCAGATCCTGGCCGCCGTCGACGGCATCGGCCGGGGCTCGGACGAGATCGCCGCCGCCGCCGACCAGACCGCTCGCCGCAGCGAGCAGCAGGCCGCTGGCCTGGAAGAGACCGCCGCGGCCCTCGACGAGATCACCGCCACCGTTCGCCGCGCCTCTCATGGCGCGGGCGAGGCCGCGAAAGTCGTTGGGTCGGCCCGTGGCGACGCCGAGCGGTCGGGACAGGTGGTGCGCGGCGCCGTCGAGGCCATGACCGGAATCGAAAGCTCTTCCCGCCAGATCGGCCAGATCATTGGCGTCATCGACGAAATCGCCTTCCAGACCAACCTCCTGGCACTCAATGCGGGGGTGGAAGCCGCCCGGGCCGGAGAGGCGGGACGCGGCTTCGCCGTCGTCGCCCAGGAAGTGCGCGCACTGGCCCAGCGCAGCGCTGACGCGGCCAAGGAGATCAAGACCCTGATCTCGACCTCGGCCCGCCAGGTCGACGAGGGCGTCAAGCTGGTCGGCCAGACCGGCGAGGCGCTGGAAGGCATCGTCTTCAAGGTCGGCGAGATCGACGCCCTGGTGCGCGAACTGGCCGCCTCGGCCAGCGAGCAGGCCACGAGCCTCAACGAGGTCAATTCGGCGGTGAACCAGATGGACCAAGGCGTGCAGCAGAACGCCGCCATGGTCGAGGAAGCCAACGCCGTCGCCCACGCCCTCAAGAGCGAGATCGTCGGTCTGGTCGAGATGACTGGGCGGTTCCGGGTGTCGGCCACGAGGGAGGCGCGGAGCTACCGGATGGCGGGGTAGGGATCAGCGCTCGCGGGCGTGCTTGATGCGGGTCACGGTGACGTCGAGCGCTCGGATGCGATATCGGATGACGTATCCGGAGTCGCCGAAGCGCACGTTGATTTGACGAAGATCGGGGTTCTCCGCCGGGCGCCCCCGTTCGGCATGCTCACCAAGAGAAAGGAGTGCGCTCTTTAGGGCGTCCATGGCGCGGCTGGCGGCGTCGGGGCTCTTCTGCGCCAGAAAATCCTCGAGCCTCAACAGGTCACGGCGGGCCAACCCGGTCAGCCGTACGGTGCGCTTCATTTCCGCTGGGCTTGCTTGGCTTCGACGTTCGTGCGCAGTTCGGCCATGACCTCCTCGACGGAGTAAGACACCCCGGTGCGGTCAAATTCCTGAAGTGCCGCGATGTCCTCGGCCCAATCATCGTCGATCGCCTGGTCGATGGCGTTGATGGCGAAAGCTTCCGGCGTCACGCCGGCTGCTTCGGCGGCTGCGCGTAGGCGCTCGGCGCGTTCGGGATCGAGGTGGATGTCAGCGCCGTCGGCCATGGCTTGAGGATCGCTCCGCCGCGACAGGGCGTCAACGTGCGGTTCGCATTGACATTTGGCCCGCGCACCCGTCCTTGGCGCGCTCAATCGAAAGGGCCGGGTCTTGGAACAGTTCGACGTCGTGGTGCTGGGGGCCGGTGCGGCCGGCATGATGTGCGCCATCGAGGCCGGCAAGCGCGGACGCACGGTGCTGATCGTCGACCACGCCAAGGCGGCCGGCGAGAAGATCCGCATCAGCGGCGGCGGCCGCTGCAACTTCACCAACGTCGGCACGACGCCGGCCAACTTTCTGTCGGCCAACCCGAAGTTCTGCGTCTCGGCCCTGCGCCGCTACCGGCCAGCGGACTTCATCAATCTCGTGCGCAAGTACGGCATCGATTTCCACGAAAAGACCCTCGGCCAACTGTTCTGCGACAGTTCGGCAAAGGACATCATCGCCATGCTGCTGGATCAAATGGACCAAGCTGGCGTGATCCTGCGCCTGGAGACCACGATCCAGGGCGTCGACAAGCAGGGCGAGGGTTTCGTCGTCGAGCTGTCGAGCGGCCCGGTCGCCTGCACCTCGCTGGTGGTGGCCACCGGCGGCAAGTCGATCCCGAAGATGGGTGCGACCGGCGTCGGCTACGACATCGCCCGCGAGTTCGGCCTGGCCATCATCGAGCCGCGTCCGGCCCTTGTGCCGCTGACCTTCGAGGCCCGGACGCTCGAGCGGCTTTCGCCGCTGTCGGGCGTGTCGGTCGACGCCGTGGTCGCCAGCGGCAAGACCAAGTTCCGCGAGGGCATGCTGTTCACCCATCGAGGCCTGTCGGGCCCGTCGATCCTGCAGATCTCGTCCTACTGGCGCGAGGGCGGCGAGATCACGGTCGACATGGCCCCTGGCGTCGACGTGTTCGCCACCCTGAAGGCCGAGCGCTCGGCCAACGGCCGCCGCGCGCTGCACACGGTGCTGGGCGAGATCGTGCCCAAGCGCCTGGCGCAGAAGATCGTCGAGGACGAGGCGATCACCGGCAACATCGCCGACTGTTCGGACAAGGTGCTGGCTCGTGTGGCCAGCGTCGTCAACGCCTGGACCTTCAAGCCTGTCGGCTCGGAAGGCTATCGCACGGCCGAGGTCACGCTCGGCGGGATCGACACCGACGGCCTGGATTCACGCTCGATGGAGACCAAGGCCGTGCCTGGCCTCTATTTCATCGGCGAGGTGGTCGACGTCACCGGCTGGCTCGGCGGCTACAATTTCCAGTGGGCCTGGGCCTCGGGCTGGTGCGCGGGGCAGGCCGTATAGGATCCTCTCCCTCTGGGAGAAGTGTCCGCGAAGCGGACGGAGAGGGCAGTGCGCCAGGCTCTCCGTCTGGGCGCGGGTGGAGTGCGATCACTCCCGATAAACGATGGGCCGCCTCTCGAAGGAGAGGCGGCCCATGCCATTACTTCTTCTTGAACGGCTTCGGCTTGCCGCCGAATTCGCCCTTGGCCTTGAAGGGCTTGGGACCCTTGAACGCCGGCTTGTCGCCAAAGGCGGGCTTGGCCTTGTAGGGCTTGGCCGGGGCGTCGCCGAACGCCTTGGGCGCGCGCGGCTTGTATTCGCGCGGACCGTCGGCGTTGTCGCGGCCTTCGGCGCGCGGCTTGTAGGCCCGCTTCGGAGCGCCGTCGTTCTCGATCGGCGAGTAGGGGCGCGGGGCCTCGTCGCGATCGCGCGGCTTGAAGTCGCGCGGCGGGCGCGGCTTGTAGTCGCCCTTCGGCTCGTCGCCACGGCCGTACGGCTTGGCGCCGCTCACGCCATCGCGGTCGTAGCCGCCCTGACGCGGGGCGCGGGGCCCGCGGGGCGCGTCGTCATAGTTGCGCGGGCCGCGCGGCGGACGCGGCGAGTCGCCGTCGAAGTCACGCGGCGGGCGCGGTGCGCGCGGACCATCGCCGCGCGGAGCCGGAGCCGTGGTCGGAGTGATCTGGACGTCCTCGCGCACGGTGGTCTGCACCGCCGCGCCGAACTTCACCGCCGCCTCGGCCGAGATCTCGAACTTGGTGTCGTAGTCGAAGATCCGGATCGAGCCGATGTCCTTCTTGGTGATGTGGCCCTGGCGGCAGATCAGCGGGATCAGCCACTTCGGATCGGCGTTGCCCCGGCGGCCGACGCTGATGCGGAACCACTCCGAGCCGTCCATGCTGACGCGCGGTTCGCGTTCCGGGCGGTCGCCGAAGTCGCGGGGCTCTCGCGGCTCGCGCGAGCGCGGGCCCGGATCGGCGCCGTGGCGCGGATCGTCGTAGATTTCTTCCGGCGCCGGCAGCTTGGCGCGGCGGGTGCGGATCAGGGCCGCGGCGATCTCGGTCGGGGTGCGCTTGGCCAGCATGGCTTCAGCCAGGGCCAGGTCTTCCTCGTTGGTGGCTTCCAGGAAGATCGGATCGTCGAGCAGGCGCTCGGTGTCCTTGGCGCGGATCTCGTCGGCGCTCGGGGCGCCGCCCCAGACGCCTTCGACGCCGGCGGCGAACAGCAGCTGTTCGGCCTTGCGGCGGCGGGTATAGGGCACGACGAGCGCCGAGACGCCCTTCTTGCCGGCGCGGCCCGTGCGGCCCGAACGGTGCAGCAGGGTGGCCTTGTTGACCGGCAGTTCGGCGTGGATGACGAGGCCGAGGTCCGGCAGGTCGAGGCCGCGGGCGGCGACGTCGGTGGCGACGCAGACGCGGGCATGGCCGTCGCGCAGAGCCTGCAGGGCGTCGGCGCGTTCACGCTGGCTCAGTTCGCCGGAGAGGCCGACGACGGCGAAGCCGCGCTCGCGCAGCTTGCTGTGCAGCGAGCGGACGCTTTCGCGGGTGTTGGCGAACACCAGGGCGCCGGGGCTTTCGAAGTAGCGCAGCAGGTTGACGACCGCGTGTTCGGTCTCGTTCGGCGCCACGCGCACGGCGCGGTACTCGATGTCGCGGTGCGGCTCGTTGCGGTCGATGGTGTCGATGCGCAGGGCGTCGTTCTGGTAGTTCTTGGCCAGGGCGATGATGTCGCGCGCCAGGGTGGCCGAGAACAGCAGGGTGCGGCGCTCGGGCGGAGCGGCGTCGAGAATGAACTCGAGGTCTTCGCGGAAGCCCATGTCGAGCATCTCGTCGGCCTCGTCGAGGACGGCGACCTTCAACTCCGACAGGTCCAGGTGACCGCGCTCGATGTGGTCGCGCAGACGGCCCGGGGTGCCGACGACGATGTGGGCGCCGAAGTTCAGGGCGCGCTGTTCACGACGGGCGTCCATGCCGCCGACGCAGTTGACGACCGTGGCGCCGGCCTGGGCGTAGAGCCACTCCAGTTCGCGATTGACCTGCATGGCCAGTTCGCGGGTCGGGGCGATGACCAGGGCCATCGGCAGGCCGGCCTTGGGCAGGCGCTCGGCGTCGCCCAGAAGGGTCGGGGCGGCGGCCAGGCCGAAGGCCACGGTCTTGCCCGAGCCGGTCTGGGCGCTGACCAGCAGGTCGCGGCCTTCGGCGTCGGCTTCCAGCACGGCGGCTTGGACGGGGGTGGGCTCGGCGTAACCCTGAGCGGCGAGGGCCCGCTCGAGAGCGGGGTGGGAGGCGGGGAAGGGCATCTTGGTCCAGTTCGTTCCTGCAGGCGGCGCGCACACAAAAACGCCCGCGGCCTGCGCCACGACCAAATTACGACCCCGTTGTCCCGGACCCGTCTGATTGGTCACTTGTCATGAAAATAAACCTCTCCAGCCGCCAAAACGAGGCGTTTGAGCCAGCGAGGAAATCTGCAAGGGCGCGTTAAGACGCCAAACCGCCGAAAAAGGCAAGGGGCGGCCGACGATTAGCGCCGACTGCGGCGCTTTGGCCGCAGGGGTTGTCAAAGGAAAACGCCCCGCCCGGAGGTCCGGACGGGGCGTCTTTCAAGGTCTTGATCGAGCCGATCAGGCCTTCGGCGGAGCCATCAGGGTCAGCTTGCTGGCTGCGCCCTTGGCGGCTTCGTGCTGCGCCGGCGGCAGCGGGATCAGGCCGCGGCCCTGCAGGTAGCCGCCGCGACCGGTCGCGGCGTCGGAGACGAATTCGCTCAGGAACTCCTTCAGGCCCGGCGTCACGCCGACCTGGCCCTTCTTCACGTAGATGAAGAGCGAGCGCGACACGGGATAGCTGCCGTTGGCGATGGTCTGCGGCGTGGGCTTCACGCCGTTGACGCTGGCGCCCTTGATGACGTTGGCGTTCTCTTCGAGGAACGAGAAGCCGAACACGCCCAGCGCGCCAGGGGTCTTGGTCAGGGTGCCGACGATGGCGTTGTCGTTCTCGCCGGCGTCGATCCAGGCGCCGTCCTTGCGCATCGGGTCGACCTTGGCCTTGAAGCCCTTCTCGTCGCTGTCGTGCAGCGCCTTGGCGGTCGGGAACTTCTTGGCGCCGCCTTCGATGGCCAGCTCGACCCAGGCGTCGCGGGTGCCCGAGGTGGGCGGCGGGCCGTAGACGAGGATGCGGTTGGCCGGCAGGCCGGCGCCGACGTCCTTCCAGGTCTTGTAGGGGTTGTTCACGAACTGGCCGCCGCGCAGGGCGTTCTGGGCCAGGCCCAGGTACAGGTGTTCGAGCTTGAAGTTGTAGTCGGGCGACTTCTTGTCCATCGCGATGACGATGCCGTCGAAGCCGATCTTGATCTCGACGATGTCCTTGACGCCCTTGGCCTTGCAGGCCTCGTACTCGGACTTCTTCATCGGACGCGAGGCGTTGGCGATGTCGGGGAAGCCTTCGCCCATGCCGCCGCAGAACATCTTGATGCCGCCGCCGGTGCCGAGGCTCTCGACCTTGGGCGACTTCTTGCCGGTCTTCTTGGCGAAGTTCTCGGCGACGCGGGTGCTGAACGGGAAGACGGTCGACGAGCCGGCGGCCCAGACGTAGTCGCGGGCGGCGTGGGCGCTGGGAGCCAGGGCCAGCAGGCCGAGCGCGGCGGCGGCTCCGAGGAAGGCTTTCATGGACGACATCCTGATGGTCGGCTTGGGGCCATTGGAATCTTGGACGTGTCGGGCGGACCCTTCGGGGGAACGGTCTCCGACCTCGTCACCGCAGATTAGCGGTGGCGAGGCCGGCTATTTGTCACAGTTCGGCGACAGATTTGCGACAGGCGGCAGGTAAACGTCCGACCACGGATCAGGATGCGTCCACCGGAGGCTGGCGGTCGAGGATCTCCAGCACCTTTTCCTTGGGGCGCGCCAGCACCGCACCCTTGGGCGTGACCACGATGGGGCGCTCGACCAGGATCGGGTGCTCGACCATGGCCGCCAGGATCGCGTCGTCGGCGGCGGCCGGATCGGTCAGGCCCAGTTCTTCGGCCGGCGTGCCCTTGACGCGCAGCAGGCCGCGGGCGCCGAGGCCGGTGCGGGCGGCCAGGTCTTTCAACTGCTCGAGCGTCCAGCCGGCCTTCAGGTACTCGACCACGGTCGGCGCGTAGCCGGCGGCTTCGATGATGGCCAGGGTGTTGCGCGAGGTGCCGCACTTGGGATTGTGGAAGATGGTGACGGGGAAATCGGTCATGGCGGCCTCTCGATGGGGGTGAGAGGCTGATAGCAGGCGACGCGCGGACCGGCCATGTCGCGCGCGTCGCTCCAGAATAGTAGTTGCGATTCACTCTCAACAATGCGACTGGGACGCCCCGCCCGCAGAGGGAGCGCCCCATGCGCGACGACCGGGGTCTGGACGACCCGCCGCCCACGCTCGACGAACTGCTCTCCGAGCCCATCGTCCGCCTGCTGATGCGTCGCGACGGCGTGGAGGAGGGCGAGGTGCGCAAGCTGATCGCCCGGGTCGCCTCCAGCCGTCGGTCCTAGAGCCCTTTCAGGATCAGGTTGGGCAGGATGCTGTTGTCCCACTCGGGCGACTTGGGCGGATTGTCGCCGACCCGCAGGACGATCAGCCGCTTGGACGGCACGATGTAGACCACCTGGTTGGAGTTTCCGCAGAAGAGATAGAGGTCGTCAGCGGCGTAGGGCTCGCTGTGCAGGATCTTGGGCCAGGGCGTGTCGGGCGCGGCCCAGCCGCGGCGCTCCGCATAGGGGGCGCCGATATAGACGCCCAGGCCGTAGTGCGGGTTCTGCTCGGTCGGGGTGCGCATCTCTCCGACATAGCCCTCGGGCAGCAGGCGCTTTCCGGCATGGACGCCGTCGTCGATCAGCAGGATGGCCAGACGCAGCCAGCTTTCGGCCGGCAGCAGGATGCAGCAGCCCGAGTGCGCCAGGCCGCCCGGGCGGTCGACCCAGATCTGCCCCCCGGGCGCGTCGATGGGCCTTAGCACCTCTTCGGAGATGAACTCGGCGTAGCGGCGGCCGGTGGCGCGCTCGATGACCAGGGCCACCAGCTCGGAGGTGGCGTTGGCGTAGTCGTACCGGCTGCCCGGCGGGTTCACGAGCGGGTAGTCGTTGATCAGGATGTCGTCGTGGCGCGGGTGCAGATAGGCCCGGTTCAGCACGTTGGCCGGATCGGTGCTGAAGCCCTGCGGCAGGAAGCCGGTGCGCATGTCCAGCGTGTGGCGCACGAGAATGTCGGCCTTGGGCGTGCCCTTCCACTCGGTGATGAAGTCGGCCAGCGACTGGTCGAGCGACTTGATGACGCCCAGGTCCAGGGCGCGGCCGATGGCGACGGCCGTCAGCGGCTTGGCCAGCGACTTCGACGCCAGCAGGGACGGACGGGCGGCGCCGGCGAAGTAGGTCTCGCGTTCCAGCACGCCGTCGCGCCAGACCATGAAGGCCTTGGCGTTGCTTTGCTGGGCGTAAGCCTCGGCCGCATCGAGGGCGGCGGCGTCGATCGTGCTCGGCGCAGCGGCGGGAATCAGCGTGCGCCCGGCCGCGCCAGGCACGGGCTCGAGCGTGTCGTAAGTCTCCTGCGGCGCATTGGCGGCGGCCTGAAAGCGCTGAAGATACAAGGACTCGTCGGCTGACGTTACGGAAGTTTCAGCGCTCATTTCGGGCTCCGACGTTATGTGAGCCTGACCGTAAATCCACGAATTGCCACTTCGTTGACCGCGTGGTCAAATATCCGCCCTGCGAAAGAGCAGGCGACGCACAAAAGACGACTCCGACTGCTGCGGGGCTTCGTTGCGCTATCCGGCGAACGGATAGTCGGGACGTGGTTTCCGCCAGACCCCCGCCGCCGCGGTCTGGAGTTCGCGTGAATCTGGAGGAGGCGTTTCGATGGAAAAAGGTGTGCCGATCAGGGCCATCAGCCGCTGCATCTCGGTGCTGCAGGCGATCAACCGGCGTGGTTCGCTGTCGATGATGGAGATCGCCCAGACCTCGGGCGTTCCCTATCCGACGGCCTGCCGCATCGTGCAGACGCTGCTGCACGAGAAGCTGATCGAGCGGGAGCCGGCGCGGAAGCGCTATCGGCCGACCATGCTGGTGCAGTCGCTGTCGCACGGGTTCCAGGAGAGCGATCGCCTGGTGGCCTGCGCCCGCCCGCACATCGTCGACCTGACGGCCAAGGTGACCTGGCCGGTGTCGATCGCCACCCGGGTCGGCCAGCAGATGATGATCCGCGACTCGACGCACACGATGACGTCGCTGACGCTGAACAATTACTATCCGGGCTACACCCTGCCGATCCTGGAGAGCGCCGCGGGCAAGGCTTACCTCGCCTTCGCGTCGCCGGAGGAGCAGGCGGCGGTCCTGGAGGCCTATCGCAGCGGCGAGGGCCAGGTCGATCCGCTGACTTTGCAGTACGCGGAGTCCGGCGGCATGTTCTCCGACATCATCGAGGCGGGCGTGGCCACCAAGGGCCGCAACCCCTACACCGCCACCCCCGGCAAGACCTCGTCGATCGGCGCGCCGATCTTCAACAGCGAGGGCGTCTGCGGGGCGCTGGTGCTGGTGTTCTTCTCGTCGTCGATGAAGATGCCCGACGCCGTCAAGCAGTATGGCGACAAGCTGAAGATCGCCGCGGCGGCCATCAGCCGCGACCTGTCCGAGCCCCTGTCTCGCGCCGCCTAGCGGCGCGGGATGGCGTCTCAGGCCGTTTGTCTGGGCGTTTCCCATTGCGGATAGCGTCCCATCAGGAGGATCAGCGCGCCGCTGGCCACAAAGCCGGCGGCCGCGATCGCCAGGGCGCGGCAGTAGCCGCCGTCGTGGTCGTAGAGGGCGCCGATGCCGATCGCGCCGATCGGCACGCCCAGGGAGATCGCCACGCCTATCAGGGCATAGACGGCGCCGTAGGAGCGCATGCCGAAGTAGCGGGCGACGAAGAAGGCGGCGACGTCGACCTCGCCGCCCTGCGCCGCGCCGATCAGCAGCACCGCCAGCACGGCGAGCGGCCACTGGCCGTGTCCGATCGCCAGCAGGCCCACGCCCAGCGCCGGCAGCACCAGCGCGATGGCGGCCGGGATCGGGGCCCAGAAGCGGTCGACCGCCCAGCCGACGACGATCCGGCCCAGGGCGACCGAGACGGCCAGCAGGGCCACCAGCCAGCCAGCGGCCTGGGCGTCCAGGCCCTGGTCGGTGAGGATCGGCTGCAACTGGCTGATGACGCCGGTCAGGCCGGCGGTGGCCAGCAGGATGGCCAGGGCCAGGATCCAGAAGCGGCCGGTCTTCAGCGCCTGGCCGGCGGTCAGGCCGACCTGCGACACCTGCCGGGCGGCGGCGATCTCGCCCTCGGCCGCGCCTTGCTTGGCCAGCCAGCGGGGACGCTCCCACAGCGCCGCGAACACGGTGGGCAGGGCGACGAAAAGCGACAGCGCCGCCAACGTCGCGTAGCCGCCGCGCCAGCCGTGATGGGTGATGACGAAGTTCAGCAGCGGGGCGCTGAGCGCCGCGACCAGCGACACGCCGGTCAGCGTCAGGCCCAGCGACAGGCCGCGTCCCTTCTCGAACCAGGTGTTGACCGCCCGGGTGTAGCCGATCGGTCCGGTGCCGCTGCCCAGGATCACCAGCAGCGCGAAGAGACCGTAGAAGGCGCCCAGCGACGGCGGCATGGCCGCCAGCATCGCATAGACCGCCGCCAAGAGGCCGATGGAGACCATCGCCACCGGCCGCACGCCGACCTTGTCGATCAGCCAGCCCAGCACCGGGGCGACGAACAGGGCCGCCAGGGCCGCGCCTTGGGCCTGGGCGATCTGGCCGCGGGTCCAGCCGAGATCGGCCTGCAGGGCCTTCACGAACAGCGAGCCGACATACTGCTGCAGGCTGATGCCGCAGCCGACCCCAACGCCCGCCGCCAGCACCACGCGCCAGCCCCTGCGGAATTCGTCCCGAACCTCGCTCACGCGTCACGTCCCCCGCGCCAGCCGGCCCAAATGTCCCCAGTCGAGCATCCGACGGCGCGCGCGCGGCGCGCCATCGTTTCGCGCGGGCTGATCGACAGGCGGGGAGGGCGCGCGGCAAGGCGGCGGCCGGGCCGCCCCCGCTTCACAACAGATCCCAGTTTCTTCCGACGGAGTTTCCCATGGCGGACGCCAGCGACGCAGCGATCTTCGGCCCCTCGAAGGCGGCCCTGGCCTTTCTGGCGCAAACCCATGGCCAGTTGATCGGCGAGGCCTTCGTCGAGGGGCGCGGGCAGACCCTGATCGAGGTCAAGGACCCTGCCACCGAGCAGGTGATCGCCACGGTGCGGGCCAGTTCGGCCGAGGATCTCGACCTGGCCGTGGCGGCCGCGCGCAAAGCGTTCAAGGGCTGGAGCCGCACATCCGGCGCCGACCGGGCGCGGATCATGCTGCGCTTCGCCGACCTCCTGGAACGCGACGCCGACAAGCTGGCCGAGATCGAGACGCTGGAGAACGGCATGCCGATCGCGCTGTCGGGCGCGACCATCAAGGGCTTCTGCGCCGACTACGTGCGCTATTACGCGGGCCTGGCCACCAAGCTGGAGGGCTCGACCATCCCGGCCCGGGCCAACGGCCGCGAGGCGCTGGACCTCTTGGTCTATACGGTGCGCGAGCCGGTGGGCGTGGTCGGGGCGATCGTGCCGTGGAACGTGCCGGTGTCGATGATCATCCTGAAGCTGGCGCCGGCCCTGGCGTCGGGCTGCACCCTGGTGCTGAAGAGCGCCGAGGTGACCCCGCTGACCTCGATCCTGGTGGCGCGGCTGTGGCTGGAAGCCGGCGGCCCGCCCGGCGTGTTCAACCTGATCCACGGCCTGGGCCACGAGATCGGCGCGGCGCTGGTTTCCCATCCGGGCGTCGACAAGATCACCTTCACCGGCTCGACCGCCGTGGGCAAGGAGATCGTCCGCGCCGTCAGCCATGACCTCAAGCGCGTGACCCTGGAACTGGGCGGCAAGTCGCCCTTCGTGATCTTCCCCGACGCGGACCTGGCCGACGCCATCCCGTCGGCGGCCATGGCCTGCTTCTTCCTGTCGGGCCAGAACTGCATGGCCGGCACGCGCCTGTTCGTGCACGAGAAGGTGCTGGAGCCGGTGCTGGAGGGCCTGGCCCAGACGGCCGCTTACCTGAAGGTCGGGCCGGGCCTTGATCCCACGACGATGATCGGCCCGCTGGTTTCGGCCCGGCAGAAGGGCAGGGTGCTGGAGCATGTGGAGGCCGCCGCCGCCGAGGGCGCGCGCCTGGCCTATGCCGGCGGCGTTCCGGCCGGTCCGGGGCACTATGTGGCGCCGACCATCTATGCCGACGTCACCCCCGACATGCGCCTGGCGCGCGAGGAGGTGTTCGGGCCGGTGCTGGGCGTGCAGAGCTTCGGCGACGACGACGAGGCGCTGCTGTCGGCGATCAACGCCACGACCTACGGCCTGTCGGGCTCGGTCTGGACCAAGGACCTGTCGCGGGCCCACCGCATGGCCCGGGCCATCGACAGCGGCCAGGTGGGCGTCAACATCCACGCCGCCCTGAGCCCCGAGACCCCGTTCGGCGGCAACCGCCAGTCGGGCTGGGGGCGCGAGTTCGGGCGCGAAGGGATCGACTCGTACCTGAAGACCAAGGCGGTGAGCGTGAACCTGGGGGTGATCGCTGGGTGATGGCGGGGAACCTCCTCCCTGTGGGGGAGGCGATCGCGTCAGCGATCGGTGGGGGAGTTGGTGATGAGTTTCCGGCTTAGCGGAAGCTGAGAACGGCCCCCCTCCGTCCGCTTCGCGGCCACCTCCCCCGGAGGGGGAGGATTTTTGGGCGCAGCTCCGCGGCCTCGCGCCTTGGCTGCGAGTTGATCGAAGGGGGGCGGGGCGCCCGGGCGACGCCCGGAAGCTGTTTGAGCAAATACCGTTTCGACGAA
>NZ_JBMDIW010000041.1:0-33631 GCF_057808875.1 Caulobacter sp. FG7 | reverse complement strand
CACCGAGGAGCGGCCCCACCGTTTAGCGCCCGGTGTCGGCGGAGGCGGCTATTTAAACCAGCACCTCATTTTGTCAAACTCTATTTTCAACTTTCTTTTCCGAACCGTTCCGCCTCCGGGGAGGCCGAACCGCTCCGCGGCGCCGAATGGACTTCAGCGCCTCGGAAAGAAAAGAGAGCTTCGAATGAGCCCCCGAAGCGGCGGGCCGCGTCGGGAGGGCGGTGTTTATGCGGGAGCCCTTTTTGAGTCAAGCGCACTGCAACGCGCTTTGACGATTTTCTTCGCGAACCGCCCGAAAAGCCCGCCGCATATGGAGACTGGAAGCCCCCTCCCCTCACCCGCAATCAGGCGCCGGGCGGCAGAACGGTGGGACAGGGGATGGAAAATCGCGTCGTCCGCCGGCCTCGGCGGGAATCGGCCGTCGAAACGACGCCGCTTCGGCGCGCCTTTCGCGCCGGAAATCGCAGATCCGGACGAATGCCGGATCACCGGCGACGCTCAGAAGAGCGCCGCCGGGACCGTCAGTCCTAGAATCGCTTCGTCACCTGCACGCCGTAGGTGCGCGGCTCGTTGACGAAGGCCGTCAGGTTGTTGAAGTCGATCGCGCCGATGACATTGGCCTCGTCGGTCAGGTTACGGACGTAGACCGCCGCTTCCAGGCCCTTGACCGGATCACGCCAGCCGGCGCGGGCGCCGCCCTCGAAGCTGGTGTCCTGCATGAACTCGACCGACTCGTAGAGGAACAGGTTGAAGTCCTTCTGCAGGACCCAGTCCGTCGAGGCGAAGAGCTCGGTCCCGTTACGCAGGCCATGCACGTAGTTCAGCGTGATGTTGGCCGTATACTTCGGAGCCTGCGGGAACGGGTTGCCGTCGATGTTGGCCCGGCGCGTCGTTCCCACCGTCACGATCGGATCGGTGACGGTGCAGTTGGCGCCGCAGAAGGCGACCAGCAGGTCCTTGTCCTTGATCTCGGTGTGATTGTAGGCGAAGCCGCCGGCCAGGCTGAAACCGGCGCCCAGATAGACGTCGCCGTCGATCTCGAGGCCGTAGCCCACGCCCTTGTCGGCGTTGATCAGCTGGTTGAAGTTGCCCTCGCCGCCGATCGCCGTGAACTGCGGGTCGGAGACCTCGTAGTAGTAGGCCGTGGCGTTCAGGCGCGCGCGCCCTTCCCACAGGCGAGACTTAAGGCCCGCCTCGTACGACATCACGGTTTCCGAGTTGGCGGCCGTGATGAGGTCCGACGAGGTGATCCGGCCCTGGAGCGAAGGACCGCGATAGCCCTTGGCCACCCGGGCGAAGACGTTGAGGTCGCCATTGACCTCGTAGAGCGCGCTCAGGTCCCAGCTGACCTGCTCGTCGCCGACCGAACGACGCACGTCGTACAGCGGGCGGGCCGTGCTGGTGCTGCCGGTCGGGATGATCCGGTCGCCCGAGAAGTCGCGGCTGTCTTCGGTATAGCGCAGGCCGCCGGTGATCTTCAGGGCGTCGGTGACCTTGTAGTTGGCCTGGCCGAACACCGACCAGGATTCCGAGCGCTGGACGATGTCGCCGATCACGGTCGGGGCCAGGCCGCCGGCGCCGTTGAAGGTGCCCGAGACGAGGTTGAAGCGCTCGTCCCAGAAGAACGCGCCGACCTGCCAGCCGAAGCGGCCGTCGCCGTTCGAGGCCAGGCGCACTTCGATGGTCTTCTGGTCCAGGTCGCTCGACAGGGTGCCGGTCTCGGAGTTGAACGGCGTCTTGTAGGGCGCGGTGGCCGCGGCCGAGGCCACGCCGCCGTCGATGTCGCCGTCGCCCGACGAGCGGCCCTGATAGGCGCTGACCACGCCGGTCAGGGTGACCGGGCCGAAGTCGTAGGCCGCCTGCAGGCTCTGCGAGGTGGTGTGCTGCTTCTGCGGATTGTTGCGGCCGCCGTCGTAATAGACCGTGTCGCGATCGAAGTTGCTGTTCAGCTCGTTGGAGCCCTTGGTCAGCACGTTGGCGCGGTTCAGCGTGCCGGTGCCGATGTAGTCGCGGGCCTGCATGGTCAGCAGGGTCGACAGGCGCTCGGTCGGCTTGAAGGCCACGTGCACGCGGGCGGCGACGTCGTCGAAGCCGCCCAGGTCGTCGCCGTCACCGGCGAACGAGGGGTTGTAGGCGTTGTTGACCCAGTCGTCGCGATGGTTCCACAGGCCCGCCACGCGCACCGACAGGGTGTCGTTGACCGGAATGGTCACGCCGGTCTCGGCGCGCACCGCGCCCAGGTTGCCGTAGGCCACCGAACCGAACCCGCCGAAGCTGTCCGACGGCTTGGCGGTGTCGATCTTGACCACGCCGGCCGGGGTGTTGCGGCCGAACAGCGTGCCCTGCGGACCGCGCAGCACTTCCAGCTGCTCGACGTCGAACAGCGGGAAGCCCTTCAGGAAGACGTTCTCGAGCACCACGTCGTCGAGCACCACCGACACCGGCTGCGAGGCGTTGAAGTCGAAGTCCACGTTGCCGAGGCCGCGGATGTAGAAACGCGGGGCGTAGCGGCCGTTGGAGCTTTCGATCTGCAGGCTGGGCACGCGGGCGGAGAGCGACAGCACGTCGCCGCCGCCGGCCGAGACGGCCGCCAGGGTCTTGCCGCCCAGGGCGGTGACGGCGAACGGCACGTCGCGGATGTTTTCGCTGCGGCGCTGGGCGGTGACGACGATCTCTTCGGTGATCGTGGCGTCGGCCGCCGGCGCCTGCTGGGCCAGGGCCGGCGCGCTGGCCAGCAGCGCAAGGCCGCTCACCGACAGAGCAAGCCAAGTGTGGCGATGGTTCATGGCATATCCCCTATAAATTATAGGGGCGCTGCCTACGCCGCGACGTTACGCCAAGGCCACAAAAAACCAGTGCTATTGCTTGAATTTTTCACGACAACTGGACGTTGCCTAAAGACGACCCAGCTTGCGCGCTGCATTTACTGGAGAAATCCAGACAAGAATAACAGCAATATATGATCTTATTCCGCAGTGATGGCGCAGGGATCTGGCGCACACGACCGGCAGGTAAGACAAGACTTACCCGAACAATGCTCCGTGAACGAACAGATGCGGACAGGAGGAGGCGGCGCGGCGTCGCCTTTGCAGGCGCCGGGACGGCCGATCGGATAGGTTCGAACGGGTGAAGCTGGTGCCGGTTGAGGGGATTGAACCCCCGACCTTCGGTTTACAAAACCGCTGCTCTACCGCTGAGCTAAACCGGCGCGCCGACGCGTATTCGCGAACGGGCGTTCTCCTTAGCCGCAGTCGACAGGGCGAGGCAATGCCCCGCCCCTCACCCGGCGTGCTTCAGAGAAACACCGCCACCGTCTGGCGGGCGGCGATCAGCGGCGTTGCGTCCCGGCTCCACAGGGTCATGGCCTGGGCCGAATAGCCGTCGCGGATCGTCTCGGCTCGGCTGCTCATCAGGCGCCAGCCGTCGTCGTCCGGCGCCTCGCCCAGCACGTCCATCGACCAGGTCATGGTCGAGATCGGCGCGAACTGGTCGAACACCGACAGCGCCGGCGGCGGCAGGGCGTCGGCCAGGGCGACCATGGCGGCCAGCGAGCGGGCGGCCGGGTCGCGGTGGCGGATCCACACCAGGAAGTCTGGCGGCCCTCCGCTCAAGGGACGTCCGCCGGCCACGTAGCGGAACTCAAACTGGCGGGCGAAGGCGGGGCCCGCTCCCTCGGGGATGAACAGTTCGCAGGCCTCGGGCGCGGGAATGGCCGGCGCCGGCAGGTCGAGGTGATCGAGCTTGGAGGCTCGCCCGGCGCCGAAGGTCAGCACGCCGCGGGTGGCGAGACCGCCCTCCCCGGCCAGGTCGACGCTGGCGAACAGCGCCGACTTGCCCTGGCGCAGCACCTCCACCTTTGCGGAGAGCTCGCCGGCCGCCGGGCCGACGAAGGCGAACTGGGCCGAGCGCAGCGGCGGGGCGTCGGGCAGGCGGCGGGCGGCCGCCTCCAGGCACAACGCCGCCGACAGGCCGCCATAGGTGGTGCGGCCCTGCTTCCAGTCGTCGCCCACGGTCGCGATCACCGTCTCGCCGTCGATCCGCAGGGCGTCGATCAGTTCGCTGTAGCTGGGCACGATGCTTGGTCTCCCGCGCCGAAGCGGCGCGCGACCGACATAGTCCTAATTCGAAACTGACGTCAATATTCCCCGACGTTCAGCTGCCAGGATACGCCGAACCGGTCCGACACCCAGGCGAACCAAGGGCTGAAGCCGTAGTTCCCGGGCGGCATCAGCACCCCGCCGCCCTCGCCCAGCACGCCCGCCAGGCGATCGACCTCCTCGGCCGAGGCGCAGGTCACGAAGAACGAGAACGACGGCGTGAAGGTAAAAGCGTGCTTGATGAAGCTGTCGCTGCACATCACGCTCTGGCCGCCGATGGTGAAGCGCGCGGTCTTGATCGTACCCTGCGGCCCCGGCCCGGCTGGCCCGTAGAGCTCGACCTCCTCGACCACGCTGCCCGGGAAAACCGAGACGTAGAAATCCAGGGCGTCGGGACCAACGCCGTCCTGGAACATCAGGAAGGGCTGCACGGTGGGGCTCATGCCGCCAGCCTATCCCCCTGCCCGCCCATCGCAAGCGCATTGCGCCGATCGCAAACGTTCGTTTGAATGCAGATCGAACGCCGCTTCGGGACCCGCCCCATGACCACCGCCCCAAAGGCCGCCTATATCTGCGACGCCATCCGCACCCCGTTCGGCCGCTATGGCGGCGGCCTGGCCAAGGTGCGGGCCGACGATCTGGCGGCGATCCCGCTGAAGGCGTTGATGGCGCGCAATCCCGGCCTCGACTGGAGCGCGGTGGACGAGGTGGTCTACGGCAGCGCCAACCAGGCGGGCGAAGACAACCGCAACGTCGCCCGCATGGCCCTGCTGCTGGCGGGCCTGCCGCAGACGGTCCCGGGCGTCACCGTCAACCGTCTGTGCGCCTCGGGGCTGGAGGCCGTCGGCTACGCCGCCCGCGCCATCCTGTCGGGTCAGACCGACCTGGTGATCGCCGGCGGGGTCGAGAGCATGAGCCGCGCCCCCTTCGTCATGGGCAAGGCCGACAGCGCCTTCTCGCGCAGCGCCGAGATCTTCGACACCACGATCGGCTGGCGGTTCGTCAATCCGGCCATGCGCGTGGCCTACGGCGTCGACTCGATGCCCGAGACCGCCGAGAACGTCGCGACCGACTATGGCGTCAGCCGCGCCGACCAGGACGCCTTCGCCCTGCGCAGCCAGCAGCGCGCGGCCGCCGCCATCAAGGCCGGCTTCTTCGAGGGCGAGATCACGCCGGTCGAGATCCCCGGCAAGGCTGCCCCCACCATCGTCGACCGCGACGAGCACCCGCGCGAGACCACGCTGGAGGCACTGGCCAAGCTCAAGCCCATCGTCCGCCCTGACGGCACGATCACCGCCGGCAACGCCTCGGGCGTCAACGACGGCGCGGCGGCGATCATCCTGGCCTCGGAGGACGCGGTAAGGCGCCACGGCCTGACGCCCCGCGCCCGGGTGCTGGGCTACGCCACCGCCGGCGTCGCCCCGCGTGTCATGGGCATCGGCCCCGTGCCGGCGACCAAACGCCTGCTGGCCCGCACCGGCCTCTCGATCGGCGACTTCGACGTGGTGGAGCTGAACGAGGCCTTCGCCGCCCAGGGCCTGGCGGTGCTGCGCCAGCTGGGCCTGCCCGACGACGGCGCCCACGTGAACCCAAACGGCGGGGCCATCGCGCTGGGCCACCCGCTCGGCGCTTCGGGCGCGCGCCTGGCGCTGACGGCCCTGCGCCAGCTGGAGACGACCGGCGGCAAGCGGGCCCTGGCGACGCTGTGCATCGGCGTGGGCCAAGGCGCGGCGCTAGCGATCGAGCGGGTGTAGAACCCCCTCAGTCGGCTTCGCCGACAGCTCCTCCAGAGGGGGAGCATCTTCTTGGCGCGGCGCGATTAGATCCTCCCCTCTGGGGGAGGTGGCCCGGAGGGCCGGAGGGGGTTTGGCGCTACGCTCGCCCCTAGACCTTCGGCGTCGCGGCCGCCCGGAAGCGGTCCTTCATCTTGGCGACCCAGCCGTTGAACACCTCGTTCTCGGCGGTCACGCGGCCAAAGTCGCTGCTGGAGGCCACGCCGTCGACGCCGGCCAGGGCTACGCGCAGGCCCTCGGGGTTGCGGGCCGTGCCGATCAGGGTGGTGTAGCGCGTGCGCAGGCGGCCCAGCGACGCGTCGTCGTCCGACAGGCTGTAGGCCACGGCCGCGCGCATCAGCTTGGCCTCGTCCGACGGCGACAGGCCCGCGGCGTTCTTGAAGCGGTCGCCCAGGGCGGCCTCGTACAGCTTGCCGGCCAAAGCCCAGTTGCGCTGCTTCCAGGCGATGTCGCCGCGGATGTCCTGGGCGTCCTTGCCCTTGTCGCCCTCGATCACCTCCAGGGCGTCGTCGTAGCGGCCCAGCGTCATCAGCGAGCGGGCGGTGGCCAGGCGCCGTTCGGCGTTGAGCACCGGCGGCAGGATGGTGGTGCGCGTACCGTTGATCGCCGCCAGGGCGTCCTCGGGCTTGCGGTCCATCAGGTAGATCCAGGCCAGGTCGGTGGCCACCTGGGCCTTGGGCACGCCGTTCAGGCGATTGTCGACCTGGTACTTCAGCAGCTTGGCGGCCTCGTCCAGCAGGTCGACGTCGACCAGGCGGCGCACCAGATTGCGCACCATCTGGTCGCCGTCGGCGCCGATCGGGGTCAGGTCCTGATAGTCGTAGAACAGGCCCACCGCCTGGATCGGCTGCATGCCGTCGGCCAGGCCGTCGAGGAACAGGGTGCGGAAGGCGCCGTAGAGGTCGTTCTGCAGGGCCACGGCCTGCGGCAGGTCGGGCAGCACCTTGCTGGCCGAACGCAGCACCTCCAGCGCCTCGCGATAGCGGCCCTGGTCGATATAGAGCTTGCCCAGCGCCCGCACGACGTCGAGCTCGACGCCGTCGCCGCGCCAGCGGAAACGCAGCTGGTCCAGGGTCTTGGCGGCCTCGGCCGGCGAGATCTGGTTCTTCTCCAGCCGGATCTGGGTGGCGTGCAGCACGGCCGGCGTGGCGATCCGGTCGTTCGGCGCCTTGCCGATCGCCTGGAACATCTTCAGGGCCTTGTCCTTGCGGCCCTGCAGTTCGAACGCCTTGGCCTGGATCAGGCGCAGGTCCAGCTGGTCGACGATCGGCAGCTTGGGCAGCTTCAGCGCCTGGCCGACCAGTCGCTCGGCCCCGACGCCATCGCCTGTCGCCGCCGCGGAATCGGCCTGGGCGCCCAGGAAGCGCGCCTGCCACACGGCCGGGAACAGGTTCATGGCCTGGCCGCCGGAGGCGAACTTGTTGCGGGCGTCCACCCACTGGCCCTGCTTGTAGGCGACATAGCCGCGCCACAGGGCGCTGGACGGATCGTCGGAAAGCACCGGCGAGGAGAAGTCGGCCTCGGCTTCGGCCCAGCGGCCGGCCATGGCCTTGGCCGCGCCGCGCAGACCGCGGAACTCGCCGTCGCCCAGCAGCGCCTGCTGCTTGCGGGCGGCGGCGTTGAGCACGCCGATGGCCTCGAACGACAGGCCCGAGCCGACCAGGAAGCGGGCCAGGGCCATACGGGCGGCGATGTCGCCCTGGCGGTCGGCCGGGTCGACGGCGGCGACGGCCGCCTGCAGGGCGTTGTAGCGGGCCAGGAAACCGCCCGAGCCGGTCTTGGGCCAGTTCTCCAGGTCGATGACCGCCGGCATGGCGGCCGGCTGCGGCGCGCCGGTGACCACCTCGGCGGCGGCCCCGCCGGCCGAAGCCGGCGACAGCACCAGGCCCTTGGGCCGGCCGATGCGGACGATGTCGCCCTCGGTCAGGATCTGCACGTCGCTGGCGAAGGCCTCGACCGCCAGCCCCTGGGCCGACGGCAGCAGCGCCATCTCGACATACTCGCGGCGCGAGGCCAGTCCCTTGGACGGGGCCAGGGCCGGCACGACGCCGATGCGGTCGCCGACGGCGGGATCGCTGACCCATACCGGACGCGCGGCGCCGGCCAGGTTGGCCGACAGGCTGGCGGGGGTGACGGCCTCGTCGCGCGCCACCTTCACCGGGTCTGGCTCGCGTTGCAGGCCCGCGCCCAGGGCCACGGTCCAGTTGTTGCCCTGCCCTTCGGCATAGACCGGCACGCCCGGCTTGGTGACGATGCGCAGGGCCGAATAGTCCGCTCCGCGGAAGACCTGGATCTTGGTGTGGCTCGGGCCGGTCTGCGGCGTGCGGCCCAGGTCCAGCCGGACAGGGGCGTCGAACACCACCCACACCGCCTCGCCGCGCTTGAACACGGCGGCGGCGGCCGGCGCGGCCCAGGTGGTCGTGAACTGGGTCTGGCCGTCGGTCTTGTTGTAGCCCACGGCGACCACCCCGCTGGCCGGCGCGGGATTGGGCCGGCGCGGGTCGCGCGGAACCGGCGCCGGGCTAGGCGCGGCGGGCGCTCCGGCCTGCGGCGGCTTGGCGAAGACGTTGACGAAGTCGATCCCGTCGGCGCGCCCCACCCGCAGGTCGGCGTCGTCGGTCAGGGTCAGGACCAGTTCCAGCGCGCCGCCGACGTGGCGGGCCTCCACCGTCCTCACCCAGCGCGGCGGAGCGATGCGCAAGGTCGCCAGATTGGGATTGGCGTCGCGGCCGAAGCGCAGGATCGCCTGCTGGCCCTCGCGGCGCATCTTCATCACCGGAACGCGGCCGCTCCAGCGGAACTCCAGGCGCGAGAAGTCGGGGGCCTGGGCGACGCGGACGACCAGATCGCCCTGATTGGCGACGGGACGGGCGGCCTGCGCCGCGGCGGGCGCGGCCGCCAGCACGGTGGGCGCGACGACGCCGGCGATGCAGATCGCCGCAACGCTCGCCTTAAGCGCCCCCCGGAAAGTCATGAGCCCCCTGCTTCCCCGTCAGCCTGCTTTTTTCGGCGCGCCGGCGCCGGCCAGCGGCGGCGCGGCGGCCTGCTGGCCGCCGGCGGCCGGAGCAGCGGCGTTCTCGGCCACGGCGGCCTTGCCCTTGGCGATGGCGTCGCCCGAGAAGCGGCTGGCCAGGCGTTCGGTCAGCACCTTGGCGTCGCCCGGCGCCATGTTGGCCAGGATCATCGCCAGGGTGCGTTCCTTCATCTTGGCCGCGATCGGCAGGCGCACGCTGTCGTCCAGCACCGTCAGGCGGGCGGCGGCGTCCTTGGGCTTCATGGCCGAGAACACGGTGACCATGCGGTCGACCTCGGCGGCCTTCTGGCTGTCGGCCTGGCCCAGCAGGCCCTGGATCTCGCCCTTCATGCCGTTGAGGGTCTTCATCTTGGCGTCGAGCTTGGCTTCGGCGGCGGCCAGCAGCTGCAGCTGGACGTCGATGTCCTGCTCGCGCTGGTCCAGCTGGCCGCGACGCTGGCCCAGGCTCTGCAGCACGCGCAGCTCGGCCGGCGACAGGCCGGCTTCCTTGGCCAGGTCCGTGGCCGACGGCGCGCAGATGCGCGGCGGCGCGGCCTTGGCTGCGGCGTCGGTCGCCGCGCCATCGGCCGAGGCGGCGTCCTCGCCCTTGGCGTCCTTCTTGTCGGCCTTGGCGCCCTCGGCGAAGGCTTTCGCCCCGCCCAGCAGGTCGGGAACCGACTTCGCGCCGGCCAGGGCGTTGACCGCCAGGACGCCGACCACGGCGACGCCGACGATCGGCAGGATGCGAGGAACGTTCTTCATCGACGGTCTCTGAATGGCGATCCGGGCCGCGACGCGGGGTCGGGGCCGTCGAACAGGTCATCATCCACCCGCGCGCGTGAACGCGGGGTTTCACGCGCGGGCGTGGCGGACGAAATAGGCGAGGATTGCGAAGGCGTCGCGGGACGCGAGGTCGCAGGGCCGGCGCGGCGGGCGCGGGCTTCGCGCTCCAGCATCGCCTCGAAGTCCTGCGCGTTCAGGCGGCGACCTCCGGCCGAAGGGGCCTCGGGCGCCGGCGGCGCGGCGAAATCACGCGGCTCGCGGGCCGGACGCGGGGCCGGCTCGGGGCGAGCCTCGATGCGCGGCGCGGCGGCGGCCCGGGTCATGCGCTCGTCCAGCTGGGCGGCCAGGACCTTGGCCTTCTCGATGCGGTCGGCCAGGTATTCGGAAGCTTCGTCGGTCGCCGCGCGCAGGTCGGCCAGGCCCTGTTCGGCGCGCTGGGCGGCGTTGTCCAGGTCGGCCACGGCCTTGGCGAAGCCGCTCTGGGCGTCGCGCAGCGCCTTCAGCTTGCGCTCCAGGCGCCAGCCGAAGACCAGCGCCACCATCAGCAGCACCGCCAGAAGAACCTGCAAGGCGACCGAGATCAGGCTCATTTCAGCTTCTGAACCGCCTTCTTCGCCGCGGGCGTCAGCGGGGCGTCGGCCCGGATGGCGATGGAATGGTTACGGCGGCCCATCCGGCCGCGGGTAAGCGGAATCGAGCCCGCCCGCAACTCCACCAGGCTATCGGGCGTGGCGTTCAGCATCAACGTGTCGCCGACCTGCAGGTTCAGCACCTTGGAAAGCGGCAGCTGCTGCTCGTCGAGCACGGCGCGCACCTCCATCTGGGTGGTCCAGAGCTCGGTGGCCAAGTGGCCTTCCCAGATGTTGTCGCGGCCGAACTTCTCACCCATGAACTGCTGCAGCAGCATCTTCCGGATGGGTTCCAGTGTGGCGTAGGGCAGCAAGAGCTCGATGCGGCCGCCGCGGTCTTCCATGTCGATGCGCAGCTTGACCAGGATCGCGGCGTTGGCGGGACGGGCGATGGCGGCGAAGCGCGGGTTGGTCTCCAGGCGGTCCAGGGTGAACGACACCGGATGCAGCGGCTCGAAGGCGGCCTTGGCGTCGTTCAGCACCACCTCGACCATCCGCTGCACCAGCACGCGTTCGATGGTGGTGTAGGGCCGGCCCTCGATGCGCATGGCCGCGGTGCCGCGACGGCCGCCCAGCAGCACGTCGACGATCGAGTAGATCAGGTTGGAGTCGACCGTCAGCAGGCCGTAGTTGTCCAGCTCCTCGGCCCGGAACACCGCCAGTATGGCCGGCAGCGGGATCGAGTTCAGGTAGTCGCCGAAACGGATCGAGCTGATGTTGTCGAGGCTGACCTCGACGTTGTCGGAGGTGAAGTTGCGCAAGGACGTCGTCATCAACCGCACCAGGCGGTCGAAGACGATTTCCAGCATCGGCAGGCGCTCGTACGAAACGAGGGCCGAGTTGATGATGGCGCGGATGCCGGTGCGGTCGTCGCCGCCGTCGCCCGACAGGTCGAAGCCCAGCAGGCTGTCGATCTCGTCCTGGTTCAGGATCCGCTCGGATCCCATGCCGTCGCCGCCGCCGTCGTCCCAGCCGGCCATGCCGGCCATGCCGCCGCTGAAGTCGCCGAAGCTGTTGTTCAGCTCGCCGCCGCCCGCGGCGTCGAAGGTCCCCGGGGGGTTCTCCGCCGCCCATTGGGCCATCGCGGCCTGATCGTCGATCTCGTCTGCCATGATGGTTCGCCTCAGCCGGCCCGAAGGCTAGTTGATCAGCATCTCCTCGATCAGGACGGCGTTCACTTTCGAAGGGGCGGCCACCAGGTTGACACGGCGCAGCAGCTCGGCGCGCAGCTGGTAGCTGCCCTGGCTGCCGGCGAGGTCCTCGGGACGCAGCTCGCGCAGGAAGGTCTGGAACATGTCGGTCAGGCGCGGCAGGTTCGGCGTCAGCGCGTCGGCCGTCTCCTCGTCGGGCAGCTCGAAGGTCAGCTTCAGCTTCAGGAAGGTCGACTTGCCGTCGGCCGACTGCATGTTCACCACGAGGTCGGGCAGGGTGTAGAACACCACGCCGTCGGGGCCTTCCTTGATGACCGGCGCGCCGGCGCCGCCCTCGGCGGTCTTGGCGCCCTCGCCGCCCTCTTCCTTCTTCTTTTCCTTTTTCTTTTCCTTCTTCTCCTCGCCGTGGCCGGCTTCGCCCTCGGCGGCCGGCTTGGGCTTCATCAGGAGAAAGGCCGCAGCCCCGCCACCACCGACCACGAGCAGGCCGGCGGCCGCCGCGATCAGGATGATCGGCGGCTTCTTCTTGGCGGGAGCTTCACCCTCGGCCGCGCCCTCTTCGCCTTCCGGGGCGGGAGCTTCCTTGGGGGGTTTCTTGGCCACGCGCAGGTTCCTTGAAATCTATGACCCGTACTCATGCGCGAGCATGGTTAACGATCTCTTTTGAAGGCCATTTGGTCGCAGGTCGAATCTGCCCGGCGGAGTCCTGCCAGGCGCCGCCGTTAACCACCCTCTTCGCTGATTTCATTGCGATTTTCGAGTTGGCACGGGGCTTGCTTGCAGGGTTGCGGCGCATTTGTCGCGCCAAACTGCGAGTTAATCGTCATGGACAACGCGCTGTATGTGGGCCTTTCGCGGCAGATGACGCTCCGTCGTGAGCTGGACATCGTCGCGAACAACATCGCCAACGCGAACACCACCGGCTTCAAGGTCGAGGACCTGATGGTCCGCACCGAACCGGCCAAGCCCGCGCGCACCGCGGGCGGCCCGGCGCCGATCAAGTTCGTGCTCGACGACGGCGTGGTCCGCGACTTCACGCCCGGCGCCCTGAACCAGACCGGCGGGACCTTCGACCTGGCCATCGAGAACCAGGGGTTCTTCAAGGTCTCGACCGGCGACGGCGAGCGCTACACCCGCGACGGCCGCTTCACCACCAACCCCGAAGGCGTCCTGACCACCCAGGAAGGCGCCCCGGTGCTGGACGACGGCGGCGGCCAGATCACCGTCGACCCGGAACTCGGCCCCGTCAGCATCGGCCGTGACGGCATCGTCACCCAGGGCCAGGTGCGCGTGGGCAAGATCGGCGTCGCCCGCTTCTCCGACCTCGCCTCGCTGCGCAAGGACGGCGACAACCTCTATCGCAACGTCGGTAACGAGACGCCCCAGACCGCCACCGACGCGATCATCCACCAGGGGATGCTGGAGGGGTCGAACGTCCAGCCCATCCAGCAGATCACCAAGCTCATCGAGGTCAGCCGCGCCTACGAGAGCATCGCCAAGATGATGGACCAGACCGCCGAACTCTCGCGCTCCGCCGTCGAGCGCATGGGCAAGGTCCAGTAAGGGATAACGAACAATGCAAGCTCTGCGCACCGCCGCGACCGGCATGTCGGCCCAACAGCTGAACGTCGAAGTCATCTCGAACAACATCGCCAACATGAACACCGTTGGCTTCAAGCGCCAGCGGGCCGAGTTCCAGGACCTGCTGTACCAGACGATCGAGCGCGCCGGCGCCCAGTCGTCGAGCGACGGCAACGTGGTCCCGACCGGCGTCCAGGTCGGCGGCGGCGTCAAGGCCGGCTCGGTGTACCGCATCACCGAGCAGGGCACGCCGACCATGACCAACAACCCGCTGGACGTGGCGATCCAGGGCAAGGGCTACCTGCAGATCCTGCTGCCCTCGGGCGAGACCGCCTACACCCGCGCCGGCAACTTCTCGACCAACGACCAGGGCCAGATCGTCACCGAGGACGGCTACCTGGTCCAGCCGGGCATCACCATCCCCGAGAACGCCACCGGCATCACCATCGGCAAGACCGGCCTGGTGCAGGTCAACCTCGACGGCCAGACCGACGCCCAGACCGTGGGCCAGATCGAACTGGCCAACTTCATGAACGAAGGCGGCCTCGAGGCCATCGGCGACAACCTCTATCTCGAGACCGGCGCGTCCGGCGCGGCCAACATCGCCGCCCCCGGCCAGCCCGGCTTCGGCACCCTGCTGCAGAACTACACCGAAGCCTCGAACGTCGACGCCGTCAGCGAAATCACCTCGCTGATCGTCGCCCAGCGCGCCTACGAGATGAACTCCAAGGTCATCACCACGGCCGACCAGATGCTCCAGGCCACCTCGAACCTGCGGTCGTAAGCTCATGAAAAGCCTGCTTCTCGCCGCCGCCGCCCTGCTGATCGCCGCCCCGGCCGCCTTTGCCGGCCAGCCCGTCAGCCTGCGCCAGGACACCACCGACGCCGACGGCGTCGTCACGCTGGGCGAACTGTTCGACGGCGCCGGCTCGGCCGGTTCGGTCGTCATCGCCCGCCGCGTCGGCCCCAGCGTCGTGCTCGACGCCGCCCAGCTGCAGATGACCGCCCGCCGCGCCGGCCTCGACTGGGCCAACCCGCAGGGCCTGCGCCGCGTCATCGTCCGCCAGGGCGCCGAAAACGGCGGCCAGCTGGCCGGCGCTTCGGCCGCCGCCGCTCCGCGCGGCAACGTGGAGGTTCTTGCCTACGCCCGCAGCCTGGCCGCCGGCGAGACCGTGCAGCCGCAGGACCTGGTGTGGATCAAGGTCGCCTCGGCGCCCTTCGACGCCCCGTCCGACGCCGACGCCATGATCGGCATGACCACCAAGCGCCCGCTGCGCGAGGGTTCCGCCGCCTCGATGCGCGACGTCGCCGCCGCCCAGGTCATCGCCAAGGGCGATGTTGTCGCAGTCACCTACGACTACGCCGGCGTGGCCCTCACCTTGCAAGGCAAGGCCATGAGCGCCGCCGCCGTCGGAGAATCCGTCAGCGTGCAGAACACCGCCAGCAAGAAGATCATCGAAGCGGTGGCCACCGGCCCCGGTTCGGCCGCCGTCGGCCCCGAGGCGCAAGCCCTCAAGGCCCGTTCCAACACCGTGCGCTACGCCGCCCGCTAAGAGAGCAAGAGACACCCATGCGCCCCGCCGCCTTCCTCGCCCTCGCCCTGCTCGCCCCGATCGCCGCCTGCTCGACCGTCTCCGAAGCGGTGAAGGGCCCCGAACTGGCCCCCGTCGGCTATCCCGCCTCGCTGGCCCCGATGGCCCCGACCTACGTCTCGGCCCGCGAACCGGCCCCGCAGGCCGCCTCGGCCAACTCGCTGTGGCGCGTCGGCGCCCGCGCCTTCTTCAACGACCAGCGCGCCAGCCGCGTCGGCGACATCGTCACCGTGCTGATCGAGATCGACGACAGCGTCAGCACCAACAACACCAGCAAGTCGTCGCGCACCTCGACGGGCAACGCCGGGGTCAGCAACTTCTTCGGTCTGGAATCCAGCCTGGGCAAGGTTCTGCCGGGCGGCTTCGACCCGGCCAACGCCGTGGGCACCAACTCGGCCTTCTCCAATTCGGGCGCCGGCAGCGTCAGCCGCTCGGAGAAGATCAACCTGACGGTCGCCGCGATCGTCGCCCAGGTCATGCCCAACGGCAACATGGTCATCCAGGGCACCCAGGAGGTGAAGACCAACAACGAACTGCGCCAGCTGACCGTGGCCGGCATCGTTCGTCCGGAAGACATCTCCTCGGCCAACACCATCAAGCACACCCAGATCGCCGAAGCCCGCATCAACTACGGCGGCCGTGGCGACATCAGCCGCGTGCAGAAGACCCCGGCCGGCCAGTCGCTGGTCGAGAAGTTCTCGCCGTTCTGACGATCTAGGAGCCGTTCCGGACAGGTCCGGGCCACGGCGTACAATCGCCCCTCCTCCGCCGCCCCCAGGGTGAGCGGAGGCAGACCGGCAGAAACCGCCTAGGCGGCGCTGCGTTCTCCTGACGAAGGAGATCCACCGCCATGTCTTCCCGCCTCGTCGCCGCCGCACTGCTCGCCGCCCTCGGGCTGGCCGGCTGCGCGCACGAGCAGTCGGCAAATCCCGCCTATGCCTGGGCCTATCTCAACGAGCCCGGCGAAGGCCCGAAACTGGCCTACGGCCGCCCCTCCAGCGACGAGGTGCTGCTGATGCTGGTCTGCCCCGCGCCGGGCGGGCCGGTCGAGGTCTCGGCCAGCGGGCTGGAAGGCGGAACCATAGGGCTGGCCAGCCGCGACCGGACGTCGCAACTGGCCGCCAAGCCCGCCGAAAGCGGCGGCAACGGGACCATCCTGATGGCCTCGACGACCACCCGCGACCCCGCACTAGGCAATTTTCGCCGCACGGGCGATCTGGCAATCGTTAACGGCGACAAGCGCCACAGCATCGCCGCCAAGGCCGACGAACGCCGCCGCGTGAAGGCGTTCTTCGAGGCGTGCGGGGCTTAGAGTGGCTAACTCCCTCATCGCCTAGTCTTTCGCCGCCCTCGCCACGGGGGAGCGCGCTTAGCCCTCTCTCATGGAGAGAGGGAGGGGCCCGCGCCGCCAGGCGTGGGAGGGTGAGTGGGTAGGCGAAGCCCCTGGACGATCTTGGCGCTGTAGTGGGCGATGTGCCGGCACGCCGGCTGAGGCGTGTAACCACTCACCCTCCCACCGCCTGCGGCGGCGGGCCCCTCCCTCTCTCTAAGAGAGAGGGTTTCTGGACGGCGCCCAACTTCCCCCATGGGCCATGAACCGACATTGATCCAGCCATCACCCGCATCCAGGGAGACGCAGGCGAAATCGGCGAGCCGGAAAAGCAAAACGCCGCGACGGCGACCGTCGCGGCGTTCGATGCTCTCCACCTCAGTGCGGAGGCTTACGCCCGCCGCCCCGCCGCGCTGACATTGTCCATGCCCAGCGCCGACAGCGCCCCGCGCAGGATGCCTTCGGCGTCCAGGCCGGCCTCGGCGTACATCAGGTCGGGCTTGTCCTGGTCCTGGAACACGTCCGGAAGACCCAGCGTGCGGATCTTCAGGCCGCGATCCAGCGCGCCGTGCTGGGCCAGGGCCTGCAGCACGAAGGCGCCGAAGCCGCCCATGGCGCCCTCTTCCACCGTGACGATGGCCTCGTGCTCGCGCGCCAGGCGCAGCAGCAGGTCAAGATCCAGCGGCTTGGCGAAGCGGGCGTCGCAGACCGTGGCCGACAGGCCGCGCGCGGCCAGTAGGTCGGCGGCCTTCAGGCTTTCCGACAGGCGCGTGCCGAACGAGACGATGGCCACGCTGGTCCCTTCGCGGGCGATGCGGCCCTTGCCGATCTCCAGCGGCTCGGCGGGGCCGGCCGGCAGTTCCAGGCCAAGGCCCTCGCCGCGCGGATAGCGGAAGGCGCTGGGGCGGTCGTCGATCTCGACGGCCGTGGCCACCATGCGGGCCAGTTCCAGCTCGTCGGCGGCGGCCATCAGCACCATGCCGGGCAGAGCCCCCATGAAGCCGATGTCGAAGCTGCCCGCGTGCGTGGGGCCGTCGGCGCCCACCAGGCCGGCGCGGTCCATGGCGAAGCGCACCGGCAGGCGCTGGATGGCCACGTCGTGGACCACCTGGTCGTAGCCGCGCTGCAGGAAGGTCGAATAGATCGCCGCGAACGGCTTCATGCCGTCGGCCGCCAGGCCCGCGGCGAAGGTCACCGCGTGCTGCTCGGCGATGCCGACGTCGAAGGTGCGGGTCGGATAGGCCTTCTCGAAGATGTCCAGGCCCGTGCCCGAGGGCATGGCGGCGGTGATGGCGACGATCTTGTCGTCCTTGGCCGCCTGCTTGACCAGTTCCTGGGCGAACACCTTGGTGTAGCTGGGCGGGCCGGCGGCCGCCTTCTGCTGCTGGCCGGTGACCACGTCGAACTTGGCCACGGCGTGCAGCTTGTCGGCCGCGCCCTCGGCCGGGGCGTAGCCCTTGCCCTTCTGGGTGACGACGTGGACGAGGACCGGCTTTTCCTTGAATTCCCGAGCGTTCTTCAGCACCGAGACCAGGGCGTCCATGTCGTGGCCGTCGATCGGGCCGACATAGTGGAAGCCCAGTTCCTCGAAGAAGGTGCCGCCGGTGACCATGCCGCGGGCGTATTCCTCGGCCTTGCGGGCCGCGTCGCGGATCGGGGTCGGCAGCTTCTCGACCACCGTCTTGCCCAGCTTGCGCGCCTTGCGATAGGCGCCGCCCGAGACGAGGTTGGCCAGATAGGCGCTCATGCCGCCCACCGGCGGGGCGATCGACATGTCGTTGTCGTTGAGGATGACGGTCAGCTGGCGCGTGGCGTCGGTGGCCGCGTTCATCGCCTCGTAGGCCATGCCCGCGCCCAGCGAGCCGTCGCCGATCACGGCCACGACGGCGTTGTCCTCGCCTTTCGCGTCACGCGCGGCGCAGAAGCCCAGCGCCGCCGAGATCGAGGTGGCCGCGTGGGCCGCGCCGAACGGGTCGAATTCGCTCTCGGCCCGCTTGGTGAAGCCCGACAGCCCCCCGCCCTGGCGCAGCGTCTTGATGCGGTCGCGGCGGCCGGTGAGGATCTTGTGCGGATAGGCCTGGTGGCCGACGTCCCAGATCAGGATGTCTTTCGGCGTCTCGTAGACGTGGTGCAGGGCCACGGTCAGTTCGACCACGCCCAGGCCCGCGCCCAGGTGGCCGCCGGTTACGGAGACCGCGTCGATCATCTCGGCGCGCACCTCCTGCGCCAGCTGTTTGAGCTCGGCGATCGACAGCCCGCGCGTTTGGGCGGGCGAGGAAACGGTGTCGAGAAGAGGAGTTTGCGTCGGCATGTCTGTAAAGAGCGCGGTCAGTTGCGGCGGTCCAGCACGAAATCAACGCTTTCGCGCAGATGATCGGCCCTGTCGCCAAAGATATCCAGATGCGCCTTGGTCTGCGCTGCGAGAAGCTCCACCCGTTCCTTGGCCGCATCAAGGCCAAGAAGGGTGACGTAGTTGGCCTTGCCCTTGGCGGCGTCCTTGCCGGCGGCCTTGCCCAGCAGGGCCGCGTCGCCCTCGGCGTCGAGGATGTCGTCGACGATCTGGTAGGCCAGCCCCAGGTCCTGGGCGAAGCCCATCAGCGCGGCGCGCTCGGCTTCCTTGGCCCGGCCGATGATCAGCGGAATCTCGAAGGCGAAGGCGATCAGCGCGCCGGTCTTCAGGCGCTGCATGCGCGCCACCGCGCCCAGGTCGTCGCGAACGCCCAACAGGTCGATCATCTGGCCGCCGCACATGCCGCGCGCGCCGGACGCGATCGCCAGCTTGCGCACCAGCTCCGAACGGACGTGGCCGTCGTCGTGGGTGTCGGGGTGGGCCATGATCTCGAAGGCCGCCGTCTGCAGCGAGTCGCCGGCCAGGATGGCGGTGGCCTCGTCGTACTGCACGTGCACGGTCGGGCGCCCGCGACGCATGTCGTCGTCGTCCATGGCCGGCAGGTCGTCATGCACCAGGCTGTAGGCGTGGATGCATTCCAGCGCGCAGGCCGCGCGCAGCACCGGCCGCTCGGGCAGGTCGAACATCTTGCCGGTTTCCAGCGCGAAGAACGGCCGCAGGCGCTTGCCGGGCCCCAGCGCCGCATAGCGCATGGCCTCGGTCAGGCGGCTTTCGGGCCCGTCGGCGCGCGGCAGCAGCTCGTCGAGCGCCACGGTGACGATATCGGCCGCCTGGGCGATGCGCTTGCCAAGGTCGCTCAAAACAGCTTTCCCCCGTTGGGCGCCGCGCGATCCACCGTCACGAGGACGACTTCCCCCTCGTCGTCCGGAAAGCCCAGGCACAGGACTTCCGACATGAAGGGGCCGATCTGACGCGGCTTGAAGTTCACCACCGCCGCCACCCGGCGTCCGACCAGCTGGTCGGTCGTGTAGTGGCGGGTCACCTGGGCCGACGAACGCTTTACGCCGAACGCCGGTCCGAAATCGATCGCCAGCTTGTAGGCCGGCTTGCGGGCCTCGGGAAAGGCCTCGGCCGAAACGATCGTGCCGACACGGATGTCCACGCGCTCGAACTCCTCGAACGCGATCGTCGGCGACAGCTTCGGCGAGGCCTGGCCCATCAGGAGAACTCGGCCGGCTCGACGCCCGCGGCGCCGCCCTGGCCCAGGACGATCTTCTCGACCTTCAGGCGCGCGGCCTCGAGCTTCTTTTCGCAGTGCGCCTTCAGGGCCGCCCCGCGCTCGTAGATGTCGATGGAGCGTTCCAGCGGCGCCTGGCCCGATTCCAGTTCGGACACGATCTTCTCGAGCTCGGCCAGGGCCTGTTCGAAGCTCAGGGCCGAGAGGTCGTGCGCGGGAGAAGCGGCGTCGGTCATTTCTACTCCAAGGAGAAGCTGGCACCCTAGTTGGCGTGGGGCCGGCGGGCAACGGCTGTGAAAGGTCAGGCGCGCTCGAAGCGCTTGACGCACCAGTATTGGAAGCCCTGGTCTAGCGTCTTCTTCAGGCCCCGCGCCTGCAGGGCGTTGCCGATCATCACGTTGAAGAAGCCATGGGCCACCAGCAGCACGTCGCGGCCGTCCTGCGACAGGGCGATCAGCGCGTCGGCGGCCGCCTCGGCGCGGGCTTCGGCCTGCTTGCGGCTTTCCTGGCCCATGTGATGGTCGAAGAACCACCACCAGAAGCGGGCGAAGAAGCCCCACTTCTTGGGCGACAGCTTGATCCAGCTGGGCCACGGCGGCGGCGGCAGCGGCGCCTCGATGAACATCGGGTCGCGCGGGAAGTCGCGGCCGCCGGCCACGGCCTGGGCGGTCTCGATCGAGCGCCGGCGAGTCGAGGAGACGATCACCTCCGAGCGCGCGGCGATCTCGAGCAGGCAGTCGGGCGGGGTCTGGCCGGGCAGCAGGCCGCCCTCCTCGTAGCGTCCCCACCAGTCGCCATAGGTCCTGGCGTCGAAGCGCACCTTGCGCGACAGCGCCGGTTCGCCATGGCGGGCCAGGACGATGGCCCCGGGCGGGCGGACCACGCTCGAGGCGGTCTGGTCGGCGGTCGGTGCGTCGGCCATTTTCCTCGACGACCCTGCGGCCGCTGACGCGGAACCGGGTCTCATCCTTCCTGAAGCGCTCTGACATGCGCCTTCGCCGAACGGCCGAGCGCTTCGAGGTCGTACCCGCCCTCGAGCGAGGAGACAATACGCCCTCTGGCCCGATGGTCGGCCACCGACGCGATCGCCCTTGTGGCCCAGGCGAAGTCTTCGCTGCGAAGGCTTTGCGAGGCCAGCGGATCGCGCTCGTGGGCGTCGAATCCGGCCGAGACGAGGATCAGGTCGGGCGCGAAACCGTCGACTCGCTCCATCAGCCCCTCGAACGCCCGCCGCCAGGATTCGCGCGGCGCGCCCGGCGCCAGCGTGGCGTTGACGATGTTGCCCACGCCCCTTTCCGACGGATCGCCGGTGCCGGGATAGAGCGGCGACTGGTGGATCGAGGCCACCATCACCGTCGGGTCGTGCTCGAACGCCGCCTGGCTGCCGTTGCCGTGATGGACGTCGAAATCGACGATGGCCACGCGGGCCAGACCGCTGGCCTGGGCGACCCTGGCCGCCACCGCGACGTTGGAGAACACGCAAAACCCCATGGCGATAGCCGGCTCGGCGTGATGGCCCGGCGGCCGCACCGCGCAGAAGGCCCGCCTGCCCTCTTCCGCCGCCACCTGCCGCACGGCCGCGGTCACCGCCCCGGCGGCGCGTCGCGCGGCGACCAGGCTGCCGGTCGAAAGCACCGTGTCCGGGTCCAGCGCATGGATCCCCGCATGCGGCGCGGCGGCGAAGATCGAATCGACGAAGGCCGCCGGATGCACCCTGGCGAGGTCGGCCGGATCGACCAGCGGCGCCTCGAAGGGTTCGAGATCCAGGCCCGCCTCGTCCTCCAGCGCGTCGATCACCGCCTGCAGCCGCGCGGGGCTCTCCACGTGACCGGGCCCCGGCCGGTGGTCGAGCATGTCGGCATGGGTGAACAGCGAGACGGCCATGGAACGAGGTTATGCCGGATGGATGGCGGCCGCCAAGCGGGGCCATTTCACCGCGCGTGATCCTCGTCCTTCGACAAGCTCAGGATGAGGATCAGGGCGAGGGCCGTGCAGTAGAGAACCTCACCCTGAGCTTGTCGAAGGGCGAGGTTCTCGCTCGGAATCTAAACCCCAGCCTTCGCCGCCGGCCGGGCGTTCATCTCGTCCAGCCAGCGCTTCACGTTCGCCAGTTCCGGATCGGGCCGGAACCTGGCCATCCGGGCGAAGTCTATCCCCGTCACGGCCAGGATGTCGGCGATGGTCACCCGGTCGCCGGCGATGAACGGGCTTTCGGCCAGGCGCTTGTCCAGCACCCTGATCCCCTTCTCGGCGGCGGCGCGGTTGCTGGCGGCCACCTCGGGGATCTGGGTCTCGATCGCCGCCAGGGCCGGATGGCTGTGGCGCACGGTCAGCATCAGCGGCGTGGCCACCAGCATCTCGGCGCGCCTGGCCCACATCTCGACGATGGCGACCTCGCGCGGGTCGACGCCGAACAGGTTGGGCTCGGGATAGACGCTTTCCAGATAGCGGCAGATGGCCACCGACTCGGTGATCGTCGTGCCGTCGTCCATCTCCAGGGCGGGCACGTTGGGCAGGCCGGCCCGGGCCATGTAGTCGGGGGTTCGATGCTGGCCGGCGAAGATGTCGACCTCGATGATCTCGACGTCCTCGATCCCCTTCTCGGCCATGAACCACCGCACCCGCCGGGGATTGGGCGCACGCCGGCTGTCATAGAGCTTCATTCTTGTCGTCCTCCCGTCGCCATAAGAGCCCTTCCCCCTTGATGGGGGAAGGGTTGGGATGGGGGTGACGCTGCGTCAGACGACGAGCCGCCCTATCTCGGCCGCCACCCGTTCGGCGACCTCTTCAGGACTTCCGAACGCCTCGGCGTCCCGAACGCGCATCACGCGATAGCCCTGGCTCACCAGCCAGCCGTCGCGGTCGGCGTCGTAAAGTTGCTGCTCGGGAAGATCGTGCCCGCCGCCATCGACCTCGATGACGAGGCGAGATCCGTGGTGGACGAAGTCGGCCACGTAGCGGCCGATCGGCGCCTGGCGCCGGATGTGGATATCGAGCGCCCGAAGCGCCTTCCACAGGTTCCGCTCGCTGGCGGTCATGTCCCGCCGAAGGCGGCGGGCGCGGCCGACGGCGCCTGGCGCATGCGTCGGCCTTGGTGTTCGTTCGGACACGCCGCAGTCACCCCCATCCCCGGCCCTTCCCCCATCAAGGGGGAAGGGAGGGACGGAAGCAACGGCTGTCAGAGCCCGAACAGCACCCGCGGCATCAGGCCGATCAGCGAGCCGGTCAGGCAGGTGGCCAGGAAACCGGCCATCATCGCCTTCCACACCAGGCTCAGCACTTCCTGGCGGCGCTGGGGCACCAGCACCGAGAAGCCGGCGACGTTCATGCCCACCGAGCCGATGTTGGCGAAGCCGCACAGGGCATAGGTCATGATCATCCGCGAACGCTCGTCGAGGCTGGCCGCGCCGGTCTTGGCCATCTGGATGAAGGCGGTGAACTCGGTGAGGATCAGCTTGGTGCCCAGCAGGCCGCCGGCGCTGCCGGCTTCCTTCCAGGGGATGCCCATCGACCAGGCCAGCGGCGAGAAGATCACGCCCAGGCCGCGGGTCAGGCTCAGCGGCTGGCCGCCGACGGCCGGCAGCATGGCCAGGAACTTGTCGAGCATGGTGGCCAGGGCCACGAAGACGATCAGGGTCGCGCCGACGTTCAGCGCGATCTGCAGGCCGTCGGTGGTGCCCTTCATCACGGCGTCGATCGAGCTGCCGTAGGTCTTGTCCTCGGCGGCCAGGTCCAGGTCGCCGCCCTTTTCCAGCGGATCCGACGGCACCACGATGCGGGCCAGCAGCACGCCGGCCGGGGCCGAGATGATCGAGGCGGTCAGCACGTGGGCGGCGGCGTTGGGCAGCACGTCGGCCAGGATGGTGGCGTAGGCCACCATGGTCGAGCCGGACACGCAGGCCATGCCGACCGTGATCAGCATGAAGAGTTCCGAGCGCGACAGCTTGTCGAGATAGGCGCGGATGAAGATCGGGCCTTCGATCTGGCCCATGAAGATGGTGGCGGCGGTGGCCAGGGCCGGCGGGCCGCGCAGGCCCAGCGTCTTCTGGAACACGAAGCCGAAGCCCTGGGCGGCCCACTTCAGGATCTTCCAGTGCCACAGCAGCGCCGAAAGCGCGCAGACCACCAGGATCACCGGCATCACGCGGAAGGCGAAGATGAAGCCCGCGCCCGGGTTGCTGACCGGATAGGGCTGGTCGCCGCCGGCCAGGAAGCCGAACACGAAGGCCGTGCCGGCCTGGGTGGAGGCGCCCAGGCCCTCGACCGCGCCGTTGACGCCGCGCAGCATCTGCTGGGCCTGGGGCAGGCCGAACAGCAGAACCACCAGGCCGACCTGGATGATCAGGGCGCCGATGGCCAGCACCCACGGGAAGCGCTTGCGGTTTTCGGAGACGAGCCAGCAGAGGCCCAGGGTGAGCGCCAGACCCGCGAGGGCCTGAACGTTCTCAGGACGGAAAAGCAAGACGGCAGTACCTTGAATTGTGAAGCGACGCCCCCGCGACGCCGACCAAGGGGCCAGTTTGTCCAACACAAGCGCGCCCGGCGCAAGCGGCTTGCTTAACCTTCGGCGCGGTGAGCGACGGCGCCTGCTCGGCGAGCGCTGTGCGTCGAGATCGGGTCACATCTCCCTTCCCCCTCGATGGGGGAAGGGTCGGGGATGGGGGTGATACGGCGGTTCAACCTGCGAGGCCCAGCTCACCCCCACCCAACCCTCCCCCATCAAGGGGGAGGGCTTAAGCGACTAGGCCGCGATGCTCACCGACGAGGCCGAGCTGACGCCCTCCCCGCTGGCGGCGCTGCTGGTGGCGGCGTCGGCCAGCTGCTGCAGCAGTTTCTGCATCATGTCGGACGCCAGCGACGAGCTCGACAGCGTGCTGGCCAGGGTCGAGGCGCTGTCTGAGCCAGACGAAGCCTGCTTCAGGAGTTCGCCGAACTCCTGGCCCGACAGGCTCCCGTCGCCGTCCGCATCCGCCGCCGAGATCAGGTCGGAGGCGGCGCTGGCCGCATCGGCGCTGTCGCTGTTGGCCGCGGCCAGTTCGGCGGCCGAGACCGTGCCGTCCTGATTGGTGTCGAGGCTGTCGAACACCTGGCTCACGCCGCCTCCCCCGCCAGCGCCGCCAGCGCCGCCGGCGCCGCCCTCACCACCGCCCGACGGCGGAGGTCCGGGCGGAGGGCCGCCGGGCCCGCCCGAAGCCTGGGCCAGGGCCGCGAACTCGCCGCCGGTCAGCACGCCGTCGCCATCGCTGTCGCCGTCGGAGATCAGGCTGCTGACGGCCGAGGAGATGTCGTCCCCCTCGCCCAGCGCATTGGTCAGGGCCGTGGTCAACTCGTCGGTCGACAGCGCGCCGTCGGCGTCGGTGTCGAGGCTCTCGAAGATCCCCTGCCCGCCGCCCATGCCCTGCATGCCGCCCATCTGGCCGCCTTCCTGCATCGAAAGCAGCGAGCCCAGGGTTTCAGAGCTGAAATTCTCGCCGCTGGAGCCCTGCGAACTCATGGGCGGCGCAGGCGGCGGCGGCGGCCCGCCGCTGCCGACCTGCATTTGTTGCCCAGCGGACGCGCCGCTGGAGGACGAAACGGCGCTGGCCGCCGACGTCGTCGAGGAGCCGCGCATCGACTGCAGCAACTGCTGCATGATCGACGTGCTGCTCAGGCTGGAAACGCTCAAGGCGATGTCTCCTGGAACCGGTGATGCGCGCTATGGCGCGGGCGTTACGCGCGCCCTTGCCCTGGGCGCAGCCCGGATCCAGCGAAAAACATTCCACATTTCGGGAGGTTACGGCGCTGAAACGCACGCCCCCCAACGCCTCCCCCTCCCCCTCCCCGTAAAATCCCCGCGAAAGCGGGGATTTTACGGAGGGAGAGCATCGCCCACGGCGAAACGAAAAACGCCGCGACAGCGGTCAGGCTGTCGCGGCGCTCTTTCAGAATCCCCGAAAGGGATCAGCTCATCACTTCCCGGCCAGTTCCTTCACCAGCGCGTCGCGGCCGTAGACCTTGGTCAGCGCCTCGGTGATCGCGGCCGTCGAGACCACCACGGTGCGGTTGATCGCGCCGTCGTAGCCGAAGGCGCCGCCCAGCGAGTGGATGTTGCCGTCGAAGGCCGCGCCGATCACCCGGCCCTTGGCGTCGATCACCGGCGAGCCGGAGTTGCCGCCGATGATGTCGTTGGTGGTGACGTAGTCATAGACCGTCTTGGGGTTCAGCTTGTCCTTGGCGGCGATCCAGCGCGGGGCGGCCTCGAAGGGCTCGGCGCCGGTGACGCGGTCGTAGAAGCCGGCGAAGTCGGTGAACGGGGTGATCGTGCGGCCGCGGTGGGTCCAGCCGGCGACCTTGCCGTACGACAGGCGCAGGGAGAACGTCGCGTCCGGATAGACCGTGTCGCCCAGCACCGCGAAGCGGGCCTTGGCGATGCGCTCGGCGGCGGCGTCGGTCGGGGCGGTGACGCTGGCCTCATAGGCCTTGCGCACGTCGCGGCCCGCGCCTTCGGTCTTCAGCACGAACTGGATCATCGGATCGTCCGAGGCCTGGATGGCGGCCAGGCCCCCGTCCCACAGCGCCTTGCGCACGGCCGGGTCGGCCAGCTTGCTGCCGGCCGCCAGGCGGGCCGACAGGCCCTCGGGGCTTTCCTTGCCCAGCAGCAGCTTCACCGCCGGAGCGTCGGCGGTCAGGTACTCGCGGGTCTTCAGCAGCCAGTGCTCGAGATAGATGCGCTCCAGCGGCGCATCGACCGGGCGCACGTCCAGCAGCCGCTTCTCCACCAGAGGCAGGCGCGTGTCGCCGTATTCCGGCAGGCGCTCGGCCGCCGGCTTGGCGCGCTCCTGGGCGCCGCGCACCAGGGTGCGGGCGTAGCCGTAGAGGTCAGAGCCGCCGCCGGCCGCCGTCTCCAGCTGGCGCATCGCCACGAACTGGTCGGCCAGGGCGGCTTGCGCCTTGTCGATCTCGCCCCACGGGTCGCCGATCTCGGCCGACAGCTTCGGATCGGCCGCCACCTTGGTCTTCAGGTCGGCCTCGGCGGCGCGCTTGGCGTCCATGAACTTCTTGTCGTTCAGCACGAACTGCTGGCCGAAGAACACCTTGTAGCTGTTCTCCACCCCGGCCAGCGGCTGGTTGGCGATGCGCTTGTTCTCCTCGGACTGCTCGCCGAACTGGATCAGGCGGCCGCGCATCTCCGAGCGCTGCAGCTGGCCGATCGGGATCACCAGGTCGCGGTTGGTCTCCAGCTGCGAGACGGTCAGCTGACGCTGGGTGGTGCCCGGGTTGCCGGCCACGAAGGTCGGCTCGCCCTCGACCGGGGCGGTGGCGCGCCAGGTCAGGTGGTTCGGCGTATCGGCCGGCTTGCCGTCCTCGTACAGGCGCAGGAAGGCGCTATCGAGGTTGAAGCGCGGGAAGTTGAAGTTGTCGGGGTCGCCGCCGAAGAAGGCCGTGGCGTATTCCGGCGCGAACACCAGTCGCACGTCGGCATAGCGGCGGTACTTGTAAACTTTATACTGGCCGCCGCGGTAGAAGCTGATGGTCTGGCAGCGCAGGGTCTTGTCCTGGCCGCAAGCCGCCAGCTCGGCGGTGGCGAAGGAGGCGTCGCGCGCCTTGACGAAGTCCTGGCCGGTCTTGCCCGCGCCGGCGGCCTTCACCTGGTCGGTGACGTCGGTGATCGACAGCAGCACCTCGGCCTGCATGCCCGCGCACTTCAGTTCCTCTTCGCGCGCGCCGGTCAGGAAGCCGTCCTTGACGTAGTCCTTGCCCTCGCTCGACAGCGCCTGGGTGCAGTCGGCCACGCAGTGGTTGTTGGTCAAAACGAGACCCTGCTTGGAGACCACCGAGGCCGAGCAGCCCGTCGTCAGGCGCACGGCCGAGGCGCGCACGGTGTCGAGCCACTTCTGGTCGATGTCGACGCCGTAGGCCTGCTTGACCTTGGCCGCGGGGAAGTTGTCGAAGGTCCACATGCCTTCGTCGGCCTGGGCCGCGCCGGCGGCGGCGAACGAGAGAACCAGGGCCGAGGCGGCCAGCGTCACAGTCTTCATGAGTCGTCCTTGCACGGCGCAGCGCCGTCGTGGCGTACAATGTAACAGCCATAGCCAAGCCAGGCCGCCAGAGCCACCCCTGTTTCGCCATCCTTGTTTCGTCGGTCGGGCGCCCGACGCAACAAACGTGCGCCCCGATCACATTCCGTCGAAGGGCCGTGTCTTACCCCGATTTAACTTGGCCTAAGCGGTTCTGCGCTGTTCTTGTGCAACCGTTGATTGGGGGAGCGTGTCGGCATGTCGCTGGCGTTGGCCACACTGTTGTACGAATGGCGGCGATATCTGGCGGCGATCATCGCGCTCGCCTTCTCGGGCCTGCTGGTGCTCGCCCAGGTCGGCATGTTCACCGGCATCGGCAAGGCGTTCACCGCCACCATCGACCGCTCGCCGGCCGACATCATGGTGCTGGGCCCCAAGGCCGAGAGCCTGATGAACGGCGGCAACGGCCTGCCGCGCCGGGTCATGGCCCAGATGTATATGCACCCCGAAGTGGTCGAGGTCGCCGATCTCGACGGCGGCGGCGGCATGTGGAGCAACGATCCGCCGCCCGGCAAGAAGCGCGTGCGCGAGTGGATCCAGACCTCGGCGGTCGACACCCGCAGCGACGCGGTGACCTGGCCGCGCGACTACAACGAGAACATCCGCGTGGCGCTGCTGGAGCCCTACTCGGTCGCGATCGACCGCACCGGCATGGCCAAGCTGGGCATCCAGAAGCTGGGCGACCGCGCCAGTATCAATGGCAAGACCGTCTACATCCGCTACATCCTCGACGGCTATCCGAACATGATGCAGCCCACCGTCGTGGTCTCGCGCGACACCCTGCGCCTCTTGGGCCAGGCCTCGACCGGCAGCCGGGTGGGCCCGCTGATGGTGCGCATCAAGGACCCGGCCCGCGCCGAGGCCGTCCGCGACCAGCTCAACGCCACGTCCGACAAGGCCTACCGCGCCTGGACCCGCGCCGAACTGTCCGAGGCCAATGACGGCGCGATGATGAAGGAGAGCTTCATCGGCATCATGCTGGGCTTCTCGGTGTTCCTGGGCCTCTTGATCGGCGTGGGCATCACCTCCCAGACCCTGCGCGGCGCGATCCTGGCCAACATCAAGGAGTTCGCCTCCCTGCGGGCGCTCGGCGTGTCGATGGGCTCGCTGCGGATGATCGTCATCGAGCTGGGCTTCTGGACCGGCGTCGCGGGCCTGGCGGCCACCGCCGTTCTGGTGGGCGTGGTCTCGCAGCTGGCCAAGATGGGCGGCCTGCCGATGAGCTTCCCGATCCCCATGGTGATCGCCTCGGCCGGGTTCCTGATGCTGATCGCCATCGCCTCGGGCCTGCTGGCCCTGGGCATCCTCAAGAAGAGCCAACCGGCGGACCTGCTGCGATGAGCCAACTTCCTCCTCTCGTTCCGGGCAAAACGGCGATCGTCGCCAAGGGCCTGCAGAAGCGCTTCAAGACCGGCCGCACCTATATCGAGGTGCTCAAATCGGTCGACTTCGACGCCCTGCACGGCGACGTGACCATGGTCATGGGCCCGTCCGGCTCGGGCAAGTCGACGCTGGTGGCCTGCCTGTCGGGCCTGCTGCGTCCCGACGAAGGCCGGGTCAAGGCCATGGACCAGGACCTGTGGTCGCTGCCGTCGGGCAAGATCGACAAGTTCCGCCTCGACAACTGCGGCTTCATCTTCCAGGGCTTCAACCTGTTCCCCGCCCTCACCGCCCTGCAGCAGGTCACCACCGTGCTGAAGTACCAGGGCTACGACGTCGCCGAGGCGCGGCGCATGGCCATGGTCGCGCTCGACGAGGTCGGCCTGGGCCACCGCGTCAACCAGCGCCCGTCTGAGCTGTCGGGCGGCGAGAAGCAGCGCGTGGCCATCGCCCGCGCCCTGGCCAAGCAGCCCCGGCTGCTGTTCGCCGACGAGCCGACCTCGGCCCTCGACGGCGAGAACGGCCAGATCGTCACCCGCCTGCTGCAGCGGGCTGCCAAGGAGCATGGGGCGGCCGTGATCTGCGTGACCCACGACCACCGCATGGAATCCTTCGCCGACCGCGTCATCCACATCGAGGACGGTCGTATCCTCGACGACCGCCGCGTCACGTCGCAGCCCGCGCCCGCCGCGGCCGACCGCCCTCTCATCGGAGCCTGAGATGCCCGCCCTGTTCCGTCGTCGCCGCTTCTGGCTGATCTCCGTCGGCGCCCTCGCCATCCTCGGCGGAGGCCTCTGGATGCAGAGCCAGGCCAAGGCCAAGAAGGTCGAGGCCGCCAAGACAGCCGCGGCCACGCCCGCCACCCCCTACGGCGCCGTCGCCGACGGCAAGGCCGATGTCGAGGGCGGCATGATCGCCGTCGCCGCCCGCCGCCAGGGCATCGTCAGCGAGGTCTACGTCCAGGAAGGCGACATGGTCCACAAGGGCCAGCCCCTGGCCAAGCAGGAGGACGACGACGTCCGCCTGGCCGCCGAGACCGCTTCGGCCAACCTCGCCCAGGCCAAGGCCCAGATCCGCGTGCTCGAGGTCCGCAAGACCACGGCCCAGCGCGAATACGCCCGCCTGCAGGGCCTGACCGCCTCCAACTTCGTGGCCGGCCAGCGCCTCGACCAGGCCCGCGACGCCATCGCCGGCGCCGACGCCGAGCTCGACGCCCAGCGCGCCCTTGTGGCCACCTTCGCGGCCCAGCTGAACCAGGCCCGCTACAACCAGGAACTGACGATCATCCGCGCCCCGGCCGACGGCCGCATCGCCCGCCGCTACGCCAATCCGGGCTCGGGCGCCTCGACCCTGAACGTCACCTCGATGTTCGACCTCGAGCCGTCCACGGCCCGCATCGTCCGCGCCGAGATCAGCGAGTCGGCCATCCCCTTCGTCACCATCGGCCAGTCGGTCGAGATCATCCCCGAGGCCGACCAGAAGAAGACCTACACCGGCAAGGTCCTGCGCCGCGCCGCCGTGTTCGGGGCTCGCAAGCTGCAGTCCGACGACCCGTCCGAGCGCACCGACGCCCGCGTGGTCGAGGTGGTGGTCAGCGCCGACGAGACCCCCTTCCTGATCGGCCAGCGCGTGCTGGTGAAGTTCATGAAGCCGGGCCAGACCGCCGGCGCCAAGCGCACCGGTCCGCAGTCGCCCGACCCGGCCAAGAGCTGATCCCTCGTGCGTGGTCCTCGTCCTTCGACAAGCTCAGGACGAGGACCATTGCCCGGCCGGGGCCCGAGGAAAACCTCACCCTGAGCTTGTCGAAGGGCGAGGTTTCGCCCCTGTCCCCGGATGGCGATCCTTCTTGACGCCCCCTCCCCGCCGCCGCACAAACGCGTCAAACCAAACACGCGTTTGAGGAGACATACGGGCATGGCGGACGACATTCGCTTCGACGGTCAGGTGGCTATCGTCACGGGCGCGGGCGGCGGGCTTGGCCGCCAGCACGCCCTGGAACTGGCCCGTCGCGGCGCCAAGGTGGTGGTCAACGACCTGGGCGGCAGCGTCGACGGCTCGGGCGGCTCGTCCGACGCCGCCAAGGCCGTGGTGGCCGAGATCGAGGCCTTCGGCGGCCAAGCCATCGCCCACGGCGCCTCGGTGACCGACGACGCCGGCGTCGCCGACCTGGTCAAGACCACCATCGACACCTGGGGCCGCATCGACATCCTCGTCGCCAACGCCGGCATCCTGCGCGACAAGACCCTCTCCAAGATGGAGCTGGCCGACTTCGAGGCGGTCATGCAGGTGCACGTCTTCGGCACCTTCAAGCCGATCAAGGCCGTGTGGGACATCATGAAGGCCCAGAACTACGGCCGCATCGTCGTCACCACCTCGTCCTCGGGCATGTACGGCAACTTCGGCCAGTCCAACTACGGCGCGGCCAAGATGGCGGTGCTGGGCCTGATGAACACGCTGAAGCTGGAAGGCGCCAAGAACAACGTCAAGATCAACGCCATCAGCCCGGTCGCGGCCACCCGCATGACCGAGGGCCTGATGCCGCCCGAGATCCTGGCCAAGCTGAACCCCGAATACGTCACCCCCGGCGTCGTCTACCTGGTGTCGGAAGACGCCCCCACCGGCGCGATCCTCACCGCCGGCGCCGGCGTCTTCGCCCTGGCCCGCATCTTCGAGACCGAGGGCGTCTATCTGGGCGAAGGCGGCCTCTCGGCCGAGGAAGTCCGCGACAGCTGGGAGGCGATCACCGCCGAGCCTGGCCAGCAGGCCTATTTCAACGGCGGCGAGCAGGGCCAGAAGTTCTTCCGCAAACTGGCTGGCGGCTGACCTCCACCTCCGGGCAAAGATCGCGGGTACGGGAACAACCATGCCCGCGATCGCCACATTTGACGTAAATTACAAAAATCTCGGCCTGCAAGAATTGCGGCGAATACAAGTCTTTACCTAAGGGAAAGCACTTGTTTTGACATAACGACGAATGAATAGAGGCCAAAATGGCGCTCTTTCTTTGACGCCGAGAACAAAATTCACCGTTACGCGAATAAATAGCAACGGTTTTTGAAAAGATGCGTTAGAGCCGGCGGCAACCTCCAGCATCGCAAGGTGTTGGTTGGACCTAACCTCCCCAAGAAGGTCTGTCAGTCACATGGCTCTCTCGCGTAAAGTCCTCGCCGCCGGCGCCGCGCTCGCCGCCCTCGCCGCCGCTTCGCAAGCCTCCGCCTCGGGCTTCTACCTGCAGGAACAATCCGCCCGCGGCGCCGGCCGCGCCTATTCTGGCGAAGTCGCCGACAGCGGCGCCGCCAGCCTGTGGTGGAACCCCGCCGCCATCGCCGGCGTCGAGCACGCCGAAGTCTACGGCGGCCTGCACGCCGTGCTGGTGAACTCCAAGGTCACCAACAACGGCTCGACCATCACCCGTCCGGTTCCGGTCACCACCCCGGTGGGCGGCACGGGCACGGCCACCGACGTCATCAACGACGGCGTGGTCCCCAACTTCGCCGGCGCCTGGCGCCTGAACGACAAGATCGTCGTCGGCCTGTCGATGGCCGCCCCCTACAACTTCACCACCGAGTACGAGGCCAACAGCTGGGCTCGCTACGACGCCATCAAGTCGCGCCTGACCACGGCCGACCTGCAGGCCACCCTGGCCTACCGCGTCAACGACAAGCTCGACCTGGGCGTGGGCATCAGCGGCGTCTACGCCGACGCCGAACTGTCGAACGCCCTGCCGAACGCCTCGCCGCTGCAGGCCGACGGCCGCCAGGAACTGACCGGCGACGGCTGGGGCTACGGCTGGACCGTGGGCGCCCAGTTCCACGCCACCCCGGCCCTGACCTTCGGCGCCAGCTACCGTTCGAAGACCGAGCACACCCTGAAGGGCGACGTGGCGGTCTCGGGCATCCTGGCCCCGCTGCCGACCACGGCCAACCGCACGGTCGCCGGTGAAGCCACCATCACCACCCCGTGGATGGCCAGCGTCGGCGCCCGCTGGGCCGTGACCCCCAAGACCACCCTGAACGCCCAGGTCGCCCGCGTCGGCTGGAGCGAGTTCGACGCCATCCGCGTCACCTTCACCGGCGGCGGCTCGGTCAGCGAGCAGGACTACAAGGACATCACCACCGTGGCCCTGGGCGTGGATCACCAGCTGACCCCGCGCCTGACCCTGCGTGGCGGCGTCCAGAAGGACCCGACCCCGACCCCGGACGAAGGCCGCACCGCCCGCGTTCCGGACGGCGACCGCATGCTCTACGCCGTCGGCGCCACCTGGGCCGCCAAGCCGAACCTGAACCTCGACATCGCCGCGACCTACATCTCGTTCGACGATTCCGAGATCCACCGCACCGACACCACGGCCACCGCCTCGTCGGTGACCCTGAACGGCCTGGCCACCGGCCACGCCACGGTCCTGTCGACCGGCGTCCGCTGGACCTTCTAAGGCTTCCCAGCCTCTGAAATGCGGAAAGGCCGCCTGGAGCGATCCAGGCGGCCTTTTTGTTTGCGCCCACGTAGATCCTCCCCCTGGAGGGGGAGGTGGCCCGGAGGGCCGGAGGGGGAAGTGTCCTGTGAGGCCAGTTCGCCCCGAACGGCAGCAATCCCTTCCCCCTCAGTCGCTCCGCGACAGCTCCCCCTTCAGGGGGAGCA
>NZ_JBMDIW010000040.1:0-34204 GCF_057808875.1 Caulobacter sp. FG7 | reverse complement strand
CTCGTGGGCTCGGAGTTGTTTATAAGAGACAGCCCCCGGGCCGCGCCGACGGGCGCGCGCGCCGCCCCGGGGCGGACGGCGACCCGCCGCCGGCCAGGCCCAGGCGGTGGATCTTGCCGATCACGGCGTTGCGGCTCACCGCTCCTAGGGCCTGGGCGATCTGGCGGGCGCTCAGCCCCAGCGCCAGGAGCGCCTTCAGGCGCGCCACCCGGGTCTCGGACCAGCCGCCGACAGCAGGCAAAGCCCCCTCGGACACAGACGATTTCACAACAGAAGACATGGTCGACGCTCACTCTGCGCGCCCCATCGGCGCGCCCGCCGCGTCCCTGGCTCCGCCTTCCACGCCCCCCAGAATTGGGGGATTGCCCCAGCCCCCGCCGCAACCTAGCGTGACGTCTGTTGGGAACCCGACCTTCAGCGCTCCACCTCGCGAGCCTGATCCCGCCGTCGCCGAGCGACGGCCAAACCGTCAGCCCTGCCGGGTGGTCGGCGCTATGTCCAAGCCTTCGGGCCAAAGGCGCCGGCGCGCGTGGTTCACGCGTTCTCAACACCCGGCTTTCCGCTCAGGCCCGCGCCTTGAGCCGCCAGGGCCAGGTCGTCCCAGCCCCCGACCATGCGATAGCGACCGGCCGCCGACAGCGGCAACTGCGCCAAGGCCGCAAGCCACGTGTCCGGCGCCCGCTGCACGGTGGTCTCGTTTGAGGATCAGGCCGCTAGATGCTCGCGTATTTTCGAGGGACCTCTAGGCCCAGGGAAGATTACGATAGAACGTCGCCACCAGCGTTAACCGCTCCTCGAATGGCGGCAATTGACAACGACATATGTAACGACCTTATGTCCTAAGGACATAAGGTCGTTACATATAGGCCAGCTAGCTTCACCAAGTGCTCATCGCTTTCACAACCCGGTATCGGCCTGGGCGCTTGAGGCAAGAGTGCAAATCTAAGTCTGGAATGGCAGTGGCGATCACGGCGTTGCGGCTACCGCCGCCCCGGAGCCTTCGCAAGTTGACTGACGCTTAGCCACCAGCGAGGAGGGCTCGGTTCCGCCAAGGCGACTTACGGATATCCGTGACTTCAGGCCGCTCCCCGACCCGCCCATCTTCCACATCCAGCGTCGGAGGGCCGCCGGGCGCATCGCCCCTTCGGATTGCATGTAGCCGGCGGATCGAACAGCTGTCGCCACGATCGGCGTCCAGCCCGGCCATTGCCGCAAACAGCCGATGGGTGGGTCTGCTAGGGGTGGTGAGGGGACTCAGTGACCCTCACGGAAATATGTCCTTCACGTCGGCGTCCGCGGCGCCGACCGAATTCCAAGCCCGAGAAGTCCATTAGTATGCAATTCCATTCTTAGGGTTGATATTTCATCCTTCTTTTCAATTTCGATCCAAGCCTACATTTCGATCTCTCCGAGCGAGCCGGTCTGCGTGCCCAAACGCGGACGGCAAAAACGAACGCAGATGTTCGAGAGGAGAGTTCGATGACACGACTGAACGGAAAGGTCGCCATTGTGACCGGAGCGGGTCGGGGCATAGGCCGCGCCGTGGCGCAACGGTTCGCGGCCGAAGGCGCCAAGGTCGCCGTGGTGTCGCGCACGCCGCGGAACGTCGAGGAGGTCGTCGCCGGTATCAGGGCCAAGGGTGGAGAAGCGATCGGGGTCGTCTGCGACATCTCCGATGCTGCTCAGATTGCCGCCGCCATCGACCAGGTCGCCAGCGCCTTTGGCCGGATCGATATTCTGGTGAACAATGCGTTCGATCCCTCCGTCGTGATGGCCCCGGTGACGGACCTCGCCATCGAGCAACTCCAGCGCAATTTCGAGGTCGGTCCGATCGCCTACCTGCGTCTGATGCAGGCCTGTCATCCCCACCTGAAAGCGAGCGGCGGGGGTCGGGTGATCAATCTGGCGTCTATTGCCGGGGTCACCGGCATGGCGGGCTACGCGCCCTATGCCATGGCCAAGGAAGCCGTCCGGGCCCTGACCCGCGTCGCCGCCCGGGAGTGGGGAAAGGACGCGATCACCGTCAACAACATCCTGCCGATCGCAAACACGCTCGAAGAGATCCCTGAAACTGGCGTCCCGAGGGTTCAGTCCCCGCTGGAACGGATGGGGTCTCCCGAAGACGATATCGCGCCGGTCGTCCTGTTCCTCGCCAGCGCCGAATCCCGCTTCATCACCGGCTACAGCCTGTCACCCGACGGCGGGGCGATGATCGACGGCGCGCGCTGACGGGCTATCCGCCCGGCGACAGGTCGGGCTGCGCTCATCCCGTCATCTGACATTCGGGAGGCCTCATGGCTGATCTGCCCATTACATCCCTGTTCGCAGGGGGCTTTGCGTTGGCCCTGGTCGGCCTTTCGCTCATGGTGACCCTGCGTCGTGTGAAGACGACGATCCTGCTTGGCGAAGGCGATGACGTAAGCTTGCGTCGCCGTGTCCGGGCCCAGGCGAACTTCATCGAATATGTGCCGCTCGGGATCATCGTACTGGCCCTGATGGAACTGCAGGGCCTGCCTGCCGTCGCCATCCTCTCGCTGGGAACAGCGCTTGCGGTCGGTCGGCTGCTGCATGCCGTCGGCATGTACAGGGACACCCCAGTCCTCCGCGGGCTGGGCATCCTGGCGACCTACGGCGCGCTCGCCGGCGGCGGACTTATTCTTTTCGCCCCCTGATCCCGCTCTCTGACGCGCCTTCGGGTCAGGTCGAGCTCCTGCGACCTGGGCCGGCCGACTTCTTGGGAAGGCTTGAGCCGTACTCCTGCCACCATGCCGTCAGGGCTTCCATCGTAGGGCCCAGGGCGCGTGCCTTGGCCGTCATCTCGTATTCGACGCGGGGCGGCACCTCCGCGAAGACCGTCCGTGAGACCAGGCCGTCGGCTTCCAGCTCCCGCAGTTGGGCGGTGAGCATGTGCTGGGTGATCCCCGGTATGGCTTTGCGCAGTTCGCCGAAGCGATGGATGCGCTGGTTGAGCAGCCACATGATCTCGAGCTTCCACTTGCCCGACAGCATCGCGAAGGCGCGGCGCATCTCATCCTGCATGGTGGCGACAGTTCCGGACATTAGTCAGTATTTCCATACTTGCTGTCGCAAATTCATCCTACTTGCGACAGATAATCATAGGAGACAAGTTTGATACGAGCTCCTGGACGATGTCGCAATCTGCCGGACTGCCAGGCTCACGCTTTATCGAACAATCTCGCCAAGACATTGGCGACGGGAAACACCTCATGGCCGCGACCTATACGTACTGGATCAGCACCACGCTCCTGTCGGCGCTGTATCTGTCATCCGCATTTCTCTACCTGACCAAGAAGGACTTCGTCCAAAAGGCGCAGGCCGATCTGGGTTATCAGGCCCCCCATCTGATCCCGCTGATGATCGTCGTGAAGATCCTCGGACCGACGGCTATCTTGACGCGCGTCAGCGTGCCGCTCAGCGATCTGGCTTATGCTGGCATGTTCTATCACCTGATCCTGTCGGGAATGGCCCATCTGGGCGTGCGCAGCTTCAAGGGGGCGGCGCCCGCCGTCATTGGCCTGGCGCTGCTGGCTGCGTCCTTCGCAAACCAAAACGACGCGCGCCAAGCGCCGTCGCCCTACGCTCTCGCCGCAGCGGCGCATCCGGCGATTTTGAAGGAACACCAATAGACCAGCCGACTGCAGGCCGTTGGTCCTCCAGCAATACGTCGGCGAGCGCCAAAAGCGAACGGCGCCGACTTCCGCTCAGGGTCGGCAGCGGTCGCCAGCACCGACGCGGAATGTCGCCATGCCGAAGTCGCCAATCTGGAGCCGAGCCTGAATGAGACGACGCAGCCAATGTTGATTTAGCGGCACCCCACTCAAACGGCTATCACAACTGGGTGGCCACGGCTGTACGGAGAGCCGGGATGCTTCGCAACGACCGCTCGGGCACCGACCAGTGCTAAGCCGGTGCCATACAGACTGTCCGTATGGAAGAAGATAGTGGAGCCGTCGCTAGCCCTTATGTTGCAACGGGTGCCGTCTCGCGAAGAGACAACGCCGCGGGTCCGCGGCACAAATGAGTAACATAGCTGCTCACACTGATTTACGAGCTGCGCTGCAGTCGGTCGCGCTGCTGGGTCCTTTTGCAGGCACGCATCAACAATAGCCTGAAGTGATGCACCCAGAGGTGCAAACTGCAAGTTGGACGTCATGAACGCTGGCCACGCCGCGCGAGTACCGGCACTAATATTAACTGGCACCATCATGGCTTCGTCAAATGGATACTCACCCGTCAAGCCGTAGGTACTATTGAAATGACAATATCTAGATCTATATTCAACTAAGTAATCTTGCTTTTATTTGTAAAAATTGATAGCCTTCCACGCAGAATGCAGATTCTCGCACGACGCATAGCCATGGGATATCCATTCGGAGCATGAGCATGAGCGACCCTCCTCCACCTCCTGAAAGCGCGCCCGTCGTCATCACAGTTGATGGCAACGGCGCGGTCGAAGCAACTAACGACGGGGCCGCTACCTCCCTAGAAGATTTACTCAAAAAGCTCGAGATAGACGCGGCAATAATTGATGGCGTCATTATTGATCCGCCGACAAAAGAATAGATTGCAACGCACAATACGATATCGGCACTGAGCCGCCCGTAAGCTGCCCCCCCCCAACGCGGCTAACGTCTGCGCCGCACACAATCGGGGGAGCCTTCCATGACGTTTCGCGCCGCCGTGATCGCCGCGGGCCTCGCCGCCGCCGTCGCGGTTGGCGATTTCGAGGCGGCCGCCGAAACGCTTGAGGAGGCGGTCGGCGGTGGGATGCCGAAGCCGCAGGTGTCGCGGGCGCGGGCGGCGCCGCCGCAGAAGAAGGGCTCGTAGATCCGGGCCAGCACCTCGGCGGTGAGGCCGGGCCGTTTAGAGCGGACACTCGAAGCGTCAGCTATGGGCGGGGAACGGATACTGGCAGGCGGCGTTCGCACGGTCTGCTAGGCTCGGGCTCGCGATAACTGAGCGGTGCGAATGCCAGTAGCAGTCCTACTCGTCGATGACCTCGGCCCCCACCGTGCAAGGTGCATCGCCTTCCTCTCGAAGCGTTTCTCGTTGAGCCTCCTAGAGGTGCAAAGATCAGTCGAGCAAGACAAGCCGGTCGTGACGCGTGAGCTGTTTGATCGGCGGGCCCGTCGTTTGCTGACACCTTTGCTGAAGCGCTGGCCGAGTTGGAGGCGCTTGAGTGCGGGTACAGAGCCTTCGAAGTTCCTGAAGGACAGGTCTGGACCTCGTCGGAGGGCCACTATCAGCTGACCGTCGAGCGGTTGGGAAACATGATCGCCGCGCGGCGGATCTCCCTGGAGCGTCAACGCCAGCTTGGTGAACTCGAAGATCCAGACGTGACCTGATCCGATCATCAGAATGGCCGTAAGCAGACGCCTTTGAAGTCTGCTAGGGGTCGGTAGCGGTCCTCAGCGCCGACGCGGGATGCCGACATGCCAAAGTCGCCAGTCTAGAGCCGAGCCAATGACGGCTCACGACCCATTGCGGACTTTCGCGATGGTCACCACGCGACGCGATCATCCGCGCGCCACCTGTTCCTTGATCCCAACGTGGGTGCCCGTTCTAACGCAGGATTACCGGTGACTTGCTCCAGTGCCCACGGCCCCCTCAATCAATAGTCTGGCTGCTTCGCGGTTTGCCGCAGCCAGAAGAGGGTCGCGCGACGCTTGCGCCATGACGATGGAGCCTTGGATCAGCGACAGGATCTGGATCACTGCTCTTTCAGGTTTGTTCAAGGCCAGGGGCTCGACAAGTGAGGCGATGAGTGCGTGCAGGCCCTCGAAATAGGCGGTGATGGTCGCCTGTACGTCCGGCGCCTCGGCTTCCGGTCCAAACTCGGCCAGGCCCTTTACGAACGGACAGCCCCGGAAAGCTTGCGAGCGGAAGGGGCCGTCCAGCGCGTCGAAGATCGCCAGAATACGTTCCTCCGCAGTGAGCCCGGGTTGCTGGGTCGCGGTCTCAAGCATCTGAAACCACACGGCGCTCTTATGGCGCAGGTAAGTCGCGACGAGGTCGGCCTTCGAGGGATAGTGCTTGTAGAACGTCATCTTGGCCACGCCGCTTTCGGCGATGATGCGGTCGATCCCCACAGAGTGGACGCTGAACCGGTAGAACAGGTCCGACGCTGTTTTTAGAATCCGCTCTCGCGGGGCGAGGGCGTCGAGCGGCAGCACCTCAAGATCCGCAAACTCCAAAACCTCGGCCATGCCTAACCTTCGCGCTTCAAACCGCACACTGAGAAACAGACTAGTCTGTCCATTTCCCATTTGCAAGGACAGACAGATCTGTCTATATCGCCTCACGGCACCTCTTGGATGCAAAGAAGAGATCGATGAGCGGAAAAATTGTCGTTGTAACTGGCGCCAGCAGCGGGTTTGGGAAGCTAACGGTCCTCGAGCTTGCGCGGCGGGGGCATGTCGTGGTGGCGACCATGCGCGATATCGCTGGGAGAAATGCCCCCGTTCGCCACGCACTCATCGAGGCGGCGAAGGCCGAAGGGCATGAGCTGCACGTTCTTGAAATGGATGTCGCCGACGAGGCGTCGGTCAATTCGACGATCGACCAGGTCATCAAACAGCATGGAAAAATCGACGTGCTGATCAACAACGCCGGTGTCATGCCCGTCGGGGTTACGGAAGCCTACACGGTGGCCGACGTCGAACGGCAGTTCTCGGTCAATTTCTTCGGCGCCGTGCGCGCCGACCGCGCCGTTCTGCCGCACATGCGCGCCGCCGGCAGCGGGCTTCTCGTCCATGTCACGTCCCTGATGGGGCGTGTGGTTATTCCATTTTTCGGCGTCTATTCGGCGAGCAAGTTCGCACTCGAAGCGCTGGCAGAAGCCTATCGCTACGAGCTGTCGAGCTTTGGTATCGACTCGGTCATCGTCGAGCCAGGGCCCTTCCCGAGCAACCTTCTGTCGTCCAGCCCGGAACCGTCAGCCCAAGGCGTGCTCGCGGCCTACGGCGAAGTCGCGGCGATCCCAGGCCAGATCAAGGCGCATGGCAGCGACGGCGACGATCCGGCAAATCCGCCACGCCCCCAGCTGGTCGCCGACGCCATCGCCCGGCTGGTTGAGGCCCCCGAGCGTCGTCCATTGCGGACGGTCGTCATGCCTGAGGGCCTGGACTACGGCGTCGAGCGGTTGAACGGGGTCGTTGCCCCGATTCAAAACGGTCTCCTCAGCGCGATGGGCATGTCGCATCTGATCTGACACAGCGGGGCGGCTGGCAGCCCGCGCCTGCCGCCCCATGCCCACCCCAATTTCGGTGTCGCGCCAGCTATTGTGAAGCGATGAACGCCATCTCGACGACGCGGATCATGGCGTCGGGTTGAAGTGCGCGTTAAAGCAATTATCTAGAGCGCTAGACAATAGCACACTAGGAACTAAACGTGACACGTCGCAGCGCGGCAACCCAACTCTCCTTCGCCCTCCACAGCGCCGCCAACCGGATGGTTCGCCTGCACAAGCCGATCCTGGAGCCCCTGGAGCTCACCTTTCCCCAGTATCTCGTCGTCCTCGAGTTGCTGGACGGTGGGCCCCGCACCGTCGGCGCCCTGGGCGGCGCGTTGGATATGGACACCGGGACAATCACGCCACTGGTCAAACGCCTGGAAGCGGCGGGCCGGGTAACCCGCACCCGGGACACCCAAGATGAACGCCGGGTCGTGGTCGATCTGACGCCAGCAGGTCGTTCCCTCGACGCGGCGGTCCGTGACGTCACCGAACAGATCAAAACGGCATGCGAGCTGACCGACGAGGGTCTCGAGGACCTTCGGCGCACCCTCGACGCCCTAGCGCTCGCGCCGCAAGGCCCGGCATGACCAGACAGATCATTCTGGGCATGCACCTGGGCAACGGCTACGGCGCGCTGCCCGGCGCGTGGCGCGCTCCTGGCGTCGATCCCACGAACTACGCCAGCTTCGACGCCAAGGTTCGGCATGCCCAGGCGGCCGAACGCGGCAAGTTCCAATTCCTCTTCCTGCCGTACGGCCCAAGCCTGGTGGCCGACATCGAGAACGAGCCTCCGCACTTCAACCTCGATGTGATGCTCACCCTTGCGGCAGTGGCCCGAGAGACCGACCGCATCGGCCTGATCGCCACCGGTTCCACGACCTTCAACGCGCCCTACAACCTTGCCCGCCAGTTCAAGGCGCTCGACCTCATGAGCCACGGCCGCGCGGGATGGAACGCTGTCACGTCGAGCGGTGAGGACGTCGCCGCCAACTATGGCGCGCGGCTCCCACCGAGCGCTGAGCGTTATGGGCGGGCGCACGAGACCATTCAGGTGGTGCAGGCCCTGTGGGGCAGTTGGGGGAGAGAGGCCTGGGTTCACGACCAAACCAGTGGCGCGTTCGCCAAAGCCGATAAGATCGCGCCGATCAACCTGCGCGGTCAGTTCGTAGGCTCACGCGGACCGCTTTACATACCTCCATCGGATCAGGGCCAGCCGGTCATCGTCCATGCCGGCGGAAGTCCCAACGGTCACGAATTGGCCGGCCGCTTCGCCAGCGCCGTCATCGGGGCGGCGTTCAGCATCGAGGACGCCCGCGCGCAAAGAACCGCATTCCGCGACGCGGCCGAGCGCGCCGGACGGGACCCCGACGAGATCAAATATCTTCCCGGCCTGATGACCACGATCGCCTCCGATAGGCGCGCGGCGTTGGATCGCCGGATCGCACTGACACAGCGGACCTTCCCGCAGCGCGCGGCCTACCTGATGCAGATACTCGGCTTGCGCACCGAGGCCATCCGGCTCGACGAGCCGCTTTCAGCCGCACAGCTCGCCGCCGCACGTCCCTCTCCCCAGGACCCTCGCTCCGCCCACGCCCTGAAGATCGCCCGCGAAGGCTGGAGCCTAACCGATGTGCTGGCCCACGGGGTGATCGACTATCACCCGGTAATCGTCGGGCCTGCCATGGAGGCGGCCGATCACATGCAGGCCTGGTTCGAAGCCGGCGCCGCGGACGGCTTTTGGATCTCGCCCGACATCTACGATGACGGGATCGACGCCTTCGTCGATGGCGTCGTGCCGATCCTGCAGGAGCGCGGTCTTTTCCACCAGGACTACGCGGGCTCGACGCTTCGCGACCATCTCGGCGCGCCGGCCCAGTACGGCGTCGATCGGCGCGTAATGCGCTGAACTGAAATTCTCAACCTTGCTGAAGGAAACGCCATGAAGATCGGCATCATAGGAACGGGCAATATCGGCGGCGCGCTCGCCCGAAAGCTGGGCGCGGCAGGACACCAGATCCGTGTCGCCAACTCGCGGGGCGTTGAAGGCGTGCGCGCTTTTGCCGAGGAGGTCGGCGCGACGCCTGTCGACATAAGGGGCGCCGTCGAAGGCGTGGACGCCGTCATCCTCTCTATTCCGTTTCCCGCCGTCGCCGGCCTGCCAAAGGACCTGTTCGACGACTTGCCTGAGGCGGCGCCAGTGATCGATACCGGCAACTACTACCCCGACATGCGCGACCCCCAGATTTCCGAGATCGACAACGGACTGGCGGAAAGCGTCTGGGTGTCACGTCAGATCGGTCGCCCGATCGTCAAGGCGTTCAACAGCATTCTCGCCTATTCCCTCGCCGAGCTCGGCCGCCCCGCAGGCGCGAGCGACCGTCTGGCCGTCGCCATGGCCGGTGACGATCCTAACGCGAAGGCCATCGTCGCCGGCTTGGTGAATGACGTGGGCTTCGATCCCGTCGATGCCGGCTCTCTAGCCGACTCCTGGCGCCAACAGCCATCGACGCCGGCCTACTGCTGCGACTGGAACGCGGAGGAGACGCGCGCCGCCTTGGCCTTGGCCCAACCCGGAGCGGCGCCGGCCAAGCGCGATGCGATGATGGAGGCGTATTCGAAGCTTGGAGCAAACCCCACTCACGCGGACATCGTCGCGTCGAACCGCGTTGAGAACGCTCCAAATTAGATGGAAGCAGAGGAGCTACGAGCTGTCTGGGTCGTCAGATCCAGGCTGCTTGCTCCTAGCTGACGCGCCCAACGTCCGCCCAAGGCGGCCAGGCTCCAGGTCAGCCTTCGGAGCCGGCGCCGCTATACCTAGCCGACCCATGTCGGACTTCTGGTGCGGTGCGACCGCAACCCACCCCTAGCAGACCTACCCACTGGCTGTTTGCGGCAATGGCCGAGCTGGACGCCGATCGCGGCGACGGCTGTTCGATCCGCCGGCTACATGCATTCGGACAACGCGATCAATGTCCCCGATCATGAGGACGCTGCTAGGCCCACCGTGCAGGCGCCGCCCGCCCGGCCTCCCCAAAACCCCCTAGAATTGGGGTATTGCGCGCCCGGCGGCACACAACCTAACGTCGATCATCCTCGACGGTCCGCCGGCGAGGCCAGGGTCGGGCGCTCACAAGGGCGCGCCCCGGCCGGGCGGTCGTCGCTCTGTACAGGCTTTCGGGCTAAAGGCGGCGGCGCACGTGGTTCACGTGTTCTCAACGCCCGGCTTCCCGTCCCTTCCACCGCCGCGCGATCCTGCGCAAACCCCTTGTCCGCCAAGGCCCGCTCGGCGAGACTCCAAGTCCGATGAAGTCGAATCTCGATCACCTGCCCGACCGCCAGCAAGAAGAGCTGGCCGCCATCACCGGCCACCTGCTGCGCGGCTTCGAGACGGCCACGGCCGGCGGCACCTCGGCCTGGCGCCGCTACGCCAAGATCCACAAGATCATCCTGTTCGGCAGCTATGCGCGTGGCGACTTCGTCGACGAGCCCGAGAACGGCTATCTGTCGGACTTCGACATCCTGGTGGTGGTCAGCGACGAGAAGCTGACCGACATCGCCGAGTACTGGTACGAGACCGAGCAGCGGATCGAGCACGACCTCTCGATCGGCCGGATCGTCAACCTGATGGTCAACGACCTCGACGACATCAACAAGAGCCTGGACGCGGGCCTGCATTTCTTCCGCGAGGTGATCGACCAGGGTATCGTCCTCTACGAGGTCCCCGGACACGCCTTCAGCCCGCTCAAGCCCCTGACGCCGCAAGCCGCCCTGGCTCTTGGCCAGCGCCACCACGCGGAGATTTTCGACACCATCGAGACGTCGCTGGAGACAGCCGAGTTCCAGATGTCGAAGGGCGAAGTAAAGGACTGGCCCCACAAGGCCGCCTTCAACCTCCACCAGACCGTGGAGGCGGCCTATATCGCGGTGCTGCTGCTGACCGGCTTCTACGCGCCGCGCTCACACAACATCAAGTTCCTGAGGGCCCAGGCCGAGGCCAAGGCCCCCGCGCTGACGGCGGCCTGGCCGCGCGAGACCCGGGACCAGCGCAAGCCGTTTGAGAAGCTCAAGCGCGCCTATGTCGACGCCCGCTACAATCAGGCGACCTACAAGATCACCGCCGGCGAACTTGAGGACCTAAAGCGTACGGTCGAGACGCTGATCCACCTCGTCCGCAACGTCTGCGACCAACGGCTGGCGCAGTTGGCCAAGGCGGCGGAAACAGAAAGCTGAGCCTCGCCGCACCCCCGCGTCAGGGATCGCAACCCGAACGGGCCGAGACCCCGAACCGGAGAGGGGAGGGGGCTCGGGGCGGCTCCGCCCGCCTAGAGCCCGGCCGCCGAAGGCGGGACGCCCTCTCAGCTGTAACAATTCGTTCCCCTGCTGGCGCTCGCATCCTGGAGCCATGCAGCCTAGGGTCGCGGCATCGTCGGCCACGATCCATGGGCGCCGGCGGCTGAGAGACTAGGCCTTGCCCCACGCTCCCGCCTGACGCCGCGGGAGGTCTCGATGGCCGTTTTCCTGTTCTATCCCAGACTGCATGACGGCGCCTGCCTGACCTTCGTCACGGCCAGCCTCGCCGACGACGCCGCAGCCCTGCGCCATGCCGCCCTGGTCCTGGCGGACCACGACTCGGCAGAGACCGTGTCGGTGTGGCAGGGCGAGCGCCCCGTCAGCGCCGTGGGCCAGGGCGGCTTCACGTCGCCATCCCGAGGCGCGGTCCTTCTGGTCGAGGACTGCTTCTTCCAGGCCGAGGCCTTCAGCCTGGCCCTGCGCGGGGCCGGCTTTGCGGTCACCTGCGCCGGCGACGAGGCCCAGGCCCTGGCGCACCTGCGCCGCCATGACCCGGATGCGGCCATGGTGGACCTCGATCTGGGCGAGGGACCGTCCTATGCCGTGGCCGAAGCCCTCGAGGCCCAAGGCGCGCCGTTCCTGTTCATCACCGGCTATGACCCCGGGGTCCTGCCGCCGCGCTGGCGCCACGTCGACCATGTCTGCAAGCCGGTGATGGGCGGCCATGTCGTCGAGGCCGCCGAGAGACTCCTTGGACCGACCCCGACCTGCCTTCCCGCCGCCCCGAGACTGCATCGCGCGCCGCCTTCCCATACGGTCTAGGCTTGGGCGCTCGCCCAACCGGACCCGAGCAAGGCCACGGTCCCATCCGCCCCGGCGCACCTCTCAAGCGTGATCTCAACGCCCGGATCGACGGACCCACGCAACCCTGGGCCCGCCGTCCGTTCCGACCGAGCCGCAGCGGAGGGGGCTCGGGTCGCGCCCGCCGCCTGGAGCCCGGCCGCTCGCGCCCCCCGTCCCCCTGACGGTGTGGTTGGATCATGAAACGGAAGACCGGATGTCGACGTCAGACGCATCGCCAGGGCTGCAACGTCACTCCGAACCCGGATTCTCGACTGCGGTCCCTGCCTGTCGACCGCGCCCCGGAAGGCGGAGATCTGCCTGTCGCACCTTCGCCTCCTGCACACCGCCTGCCACGACAGGCTGCACAAGGCGGAGAAGCGCGACCCGGACTGGCGACGGGCGATGGGCATGCCGCCCAGGGCCGACTAGGCCGCCCGCGGGCTCAGGCGACCGGCAGCCCCCTCATCCTCCCGGCCCCTCTAACCGCCTGACCGCCCGCCAGAACGACCAAGGCCTGGCGCTGACCTGCTCGACCTCGAACCAGGCCTCCTCGCCCTCGAAGTCGGGCACGCGCTCCTTGTCGATGAAGCTGTCGCGGCTGCGCTGGGCGCGGCGCGTGCCGCCCTCGAAGGTGAACATCAGCGTGCGCCCCTGGTCGGCGCCGCCATACTGGCGCACGCGCCGCAGCCTCACGATCTCGCGGCTGATGATCTTCTCGACCGTAGGCGCGTGCGGGCTCGCGCGCCGGCCGGCGCGTTGGGTGGACATGACAATCTCCGCGTTCCTTAAATGTTCTCATTCCGGAACGCCCAAGAGTCAACAGCTTACGGCCCCAAGTTGGCCGCACATCCGGGCGGCGATCAGCGACCGCCAAGGCCAGTACTTGAGCCAAGCCTTCAGGGGAGGGGGCTCGGTGCGGCCCGGCCGCCGCAGGCGAGACACCGCGTGCTCCCAACCTCACGGCTGTAACAATTCGTTCCCCTGCTAGCGCTCGCATGCCGGAGCCATGCAGCCTAGGGTCGCAGCATCGCCGGCCAGGATCCACAGGCGCCGGCGGCTGAGGGACCTGGCTTTGCCCCACGCTCCCGCCTGACGCCGCGGGAGGTCTCGATGGCCGCTTTCCTGTTCTATCCCCGTCTGCCGGACGGCGCCTGCCTGACCTTCGTCATGGCCAACTTGGCCAATGACGGCGCCGCCCTGGAGAACGCCGTCCAGGTGCTGAACGACCACGCCTCGGCCATGGCGGTGTCGGTGTGGCAGGGCGAGCGCCACGTGGCGACCTACCGACGCCCCGCCGCCAGGCCGTCGTGGAAAGACCCGTTGGAGACACCGTGGGCGATCCCCCGTTCGTAACGGCGAATTCACGCGACAGACCGCGGCGGATGCGGGATCCAGGTCGGGCTGATGATCATGCCGATCCCAAGGAGCCCTGGATGCTCGCCTTCCTCGCCGCGCTGGCCGCCGCGGCCGTCTCTGTCCCTCCTCAACCGGCGCTGACCCAGGCTATCGCCGCACGCGACGCGGCCCTGTTCGACGTCATGTTCGCCCAATGCGATCCGGAGGCCCTGGCGGCTCTGGTGACCGAGGACATGGAGTTCTATCACGACAAGGGCGGAGCGATGGACCGCAAGGCCTTCGTGGACGACTACGCCAGCAGCTGCGCGGCCAAGCGCGCCCCGGACGCCTGGCGTTCGCGGCGCGAGCTGGTCCCCGAAACGCTGAAAGTCCATACCATTCCCGGCTTCGGCGCGATCGAGGAGGGCGCTCACCGTTTCTATGAGCGCAAGGGCGAGGGACCCGAGCGCCTGGCCGGCACGGCGCGGTTCTCGATCCTGTGGAAGCTGGGCGCCGACGGCCAATGGCGCATGGCCCGGACCTTCAGCATCGACCACGCGGCCGCGCCCTGATGATTTTCCCCGGCGCCGGACCAGCCTCGCGCGACACAAAGGATTGAGCCGCCCCCGGGTCCGGGCGGCTGTCGCGGATGTCCGGGCGTTCGTTCAAGGCGTCAGCGCACGTTTCAAGCGTGATCTCAACGCCCGGATCGAGGAGCCCAGTCCGGCGACCAGCCCGACACCCGCCCCGCCGAAAGCCTCCACCGGACCGAGCGCGAGGAAGCGATCGCCTGGCTGCGCATCCTCTGGACGCTCCCGATCTCAAACGAGGTCATGGAAGGCTTCTTCCGGTGGAGCCGCGAAAAGCCCAAGGCCCGGGCGATCCATGACGACCGTTCCCGCCGCGTGCACGGGGCGTTCATGGCGCGGGCTCAGTGACAGGTCGGGGTCTCGAAGTGCTCGGCCAGGAAGATCCTGATCAGCTCGGCGCCTGCCCGCCACAGCGCAGTGGCCGCCTCGATATCGGCGGCGGCGTCCATCTGGCGCGTGATCCGATCGATGGTGCGGCCCAGGCGGCGATAGGCTTCCACCTGCGCCAGGGTCAGGCGGCCCGCCTTGAGGTCGTCGCGAACCATCATGATCCGGGCCAGCAACGCGTCGGCCTCGTCCTGCTGATCGTCCACCCGCCTAGCGCCTTATGTCCAGAGTCGCCCCCGGTTCCCGATCATCCCCATCCGCCCGCCGTCCACAAGCCCCCCGGCGGTATGGCAGGATGGCCCGACGAATCTCCCGGACGCCCATGCCCGACGCCACGCCCGACCTCGCCGCCCTGGAAGCCATGGCCGCCCAGCTCGAAGCCAGCGGCCGCTATCGCCTGCTGCGCCGGTTCGAGGGCTGCACCCTGCACGCCGGCGCCGATCCGGCCACGCTGAAGCGCGGGATCTTCCTCGACACAGAGACCACGGGCGTCGACACCCGCAAGGACGAGATCATCGAACTGGCGATGGTCCCGTTCGATTACGACGCCGAGGGCCGCCTCTGCGCCGTCCACGAGCCGTTCATCGCCCTCCACCAGCCCTCTAAGCCGATCCCGGCCGAGGTGACCAAGATCACCGGCATCACCGACGCCATGGTCGAGGGGCGGGCGATCGATCCCGCCCAGGTCGCCGCCTTCATCGCACCAGCCCTCATCGTCATCGCGCACAACGCCGCCTTCGACCGTCCGATCGTCGAGCGCCTGACCGAGGCCTTCAAGCTCAAGGGCTGGGCCTGCTCGATGAGCCAGGTCGACTGGAAAGGGGAGGGGGCCGAAAGCGCCAAACTCTCCCATCTCGCCAGCCGGTGCGGTTTCTTCTTCGACGGCCACCGGGCCGAGAACGACTGCCTGGCCGGCCTTGAGATCCTGGCCCGCCCGCTCGCCGACGGCCGCACGGCCCTTGCTCACCTTCTCCAGGCCGCCCGCGCCCCGACCTGGCGCATCACCGCCACCAACGCCCCCTTCGAGCAGAAGGACAAGCTCAAGGCCCGCGGCTATCGCTGGAACGGCGACGACGTCGCCGGCCCCAAGGCCTGGTACACCGAGGTCGCCCAACCCGACCGCGAGGCCGAACTTTTATTCCTCGCCCAGGAAATCTACGGCTACGATCCTGGCCTCACCCCACGCCGGATCACCGCGTTCGAGCGGTTCTCGGAGCGAGCCTGATGACGCAAGGCCCTCGCCCGCCTGACGACCTGAACGTCCGCGAGGGGCAAGCAGCCGACATCCAGCCGATCGTGGCCCTGTGGCGCACGTCCATGGCCCAGCACGCGCAAAAACATCCGATCTTCACACCCAAGGCCGACGGCCATATCGCCTTCGAGCGCTTTCTGGCCGAGTACATGGCGGCTAACGACGCCGCGGTCGTCGTGGCCGAAGCCGGCGGCGAGATCGTCGGCTATGGCATTTGCCAGCTTCGCCGGCGCCCCGCCTGTTTCGAGCCCCTCGAACACGGCCTGATCACCGACCTCGAGGTCGCCGCCAGCCATCGGCGGCGCGGCGTCGGCGAACTGATCCTGGGCGCACTCTGCAACTGGCTGGCCGGCCGCGGCCTCACGCGAGTCGAGATCGAAGTGGCCGCCGCCAACGAGATAGCCGTCAGCTTCTGGCGCAAATGGGGTTTCGAAACCTACTGCCAGATCATGGGCAGAACCCTCTAACCCAGCCAGACCGACGCACATCCCCCGTGTTCAAGTGGCGTAGGTTGACTCATCGGCGAACTTGGGAAGGTCCGCTTGCTGGAGTTGACCTAAGCGTCATGCCCTATTCGCTCGCAATCACTAGAAGGGCGATAGCGCAGGTAACCCTCATGGCGAATGCGACTTTGGGGGCGATCGAGATCGCGGTGTGCAGCTCTTTTGAAAGATCGACTATTACGACCTCGATCTGTGCATGGCCTCGCCCGATCCGGCCAGCCCGGTGATCACCAGGCGGGCGCTGATCATGATGGTCGCCTAGGAATACTAGGCGGCTTGGCCCGTCGCGCCTTTGGGCGCAGCGGGCTTGGGCGGGGAAGGGGGCATGGAAGCGGCGCGCGCGCTTCGTGTGTCTGGCGATCGGGACAGTCTTGGCACCGCGCTCAATGGTCCAGGGGGGATAGCCGCAGATGACGGCGGGCCATCCAGCCGATGACCTCGGCGTCGCCGTGATAGTCGAATACCGCGACCTTGGCCCAACCGCCTCTTTCGTCCTCGATCCGCACCGGCTGATCGGGATAGACGGTTCGGATGGCGATCGCCTTGCCGTCCGGCTCCACGCGCAGCGGCGCGGGCGCGTGGACATAGCGCAGATGCCGGCCTTCGGGGAGCTCGCTTGATTTTTGCTCCTGCAGCGATTTGTTCAACTGTTCGAGCACGGGCCGCAGTTGGTCGGCCGGATCTGGAGCGCTGGCTGCCGCCTCGTCGCGGGCATCGGCCCTGAGGTCCAGCGCCATGGTGGCGGTGGCTAAAATAGCGCTGTAGATGGCGAGGACGAACGCCAGAATCTCGAGAAGGCTGGCGCGGCGGATCGGATCGCGTTCCTTCGTCAGCCTCTCATTCAGCGTCGCTTCGATCCTGGCGACCAGATCGCCAGCGCTGACTGGGTCGAGCGCACGGCCATCGTCATTGGCCTGGGTCACATCGCGCGCCACGGCGAAAGGCGTGTCGATGACGACCGCTTCGTCCGGCTCATAGAACTTCAGGACGTCGGCGGCCACGCCACGGGGAACCTCCCCAAGAGCGCCGAGCATTCCTGCAAGCTGGTACCCGGCGGGCAGATAGCTCGCTGCATCCAGACCGAGCGGCACGCGGCCAAGGCCAGGGGGGCTCACCGTAGTTAATGAAGCGATCGTCGCCGCGCGCAGGCCAAGGCCCAGGGTGCGGCTGACGGTCTTGAGGAAATCGTGCTGATCGCTCCAAGTCCGCGTGAAAGCGGAGATTTCGGGGCCGCCGAAGGCGGCCGCTAGCGCCTGCCGGTTCCTGCGCTGGTCGGCGGCCAGGCGCTCGAAGGCGCCAAGGTCGCTGAAGATGGAGGCGAATGACGGAGACTCGGGGTGCGCCCAATTCTGGCCTATGCGGTCGCCGATCGAGCGGCTTTTCCGGTCGAAATCGTCAACGAAACGGGTCAACTCACGGGTGGCGCTCATCCAGGGCGCGGTATCGATGCCGGCGGCCGCGCGGGCTAAGGCCGACTGAGCAGCGATCTGTTGCCCGGCCATACGGGCGCCAAACGCGCTCAGGCTGTCCTGAAGACGCGTTTGCTCGGATCGATAGCCGAGGATCGCCCGCTGGTCGCGACTGTGTCCGGCCAGTTCGCCTAGCCGAGCGCGCGGACCTGTCGCCACCTCCGGGGCGGCGTCCACGGCCGACGTGGTTGGTTCCGCGAAATGCGCATGCCGATCACGCCGCTCGCGGCTCCAGTCGGTTAGGATCCGATGCAGCCGCTGTGAACCGCTCTCTCCTTGTCGGGCGGTCAAGTCGTCCAGTTCCTCGTCCCGTCGCGGGCGAAGCTTGAGGGGAGCAGTCCCCGGCTCACGGATCCAGCGGGGTTGAAAGTAAAGGCCCGAGGCGGCCACGAAGGCCGAAGCCGCCGCGTCCAGAGCCTGGTCCGAAAGAGCGCGGATCGTTGCAGGGGGTGGTCGCTGGGCTACGGCGTCGTCCAGAGGCCCCGACCGCGCGTGCTCGGTTAGCAGTCGTCGAACGAGGCCTGTGGCGTCATCAGTCTCCTTGAGAGAATCCGCAAAGACCTCGAACTCGGCGGTGGTCGGATCTATCTCCAGCACGTCGAGGTCAGGACAGTCGAACCGGATGCCTAAGTCGATATGATCGATGTCCACTCTGGTCTCGCTCCGAAACCTTGAAGTCTAGCTGCATTCCGCTGCTGGGGCTATCATGAGCCTAGTTCTACGCTGAGGGCTCTTCGTGGGCAGGCTTGGGTTGCTGGCCCTTCAAAGCGCGGACTGCCATTGCCGCACTGCTAATCGCCGCCGGTGCTTGGCCTTGGACATTGCTCCTGTCGGGTCGCGGGGCACCCGACGCCAGATACTCAGTAGAGATGCTCGGCGATCGCCTGGTCGCTGCCCAGCGCTAGCAACCGATCCTGGTAGAGATTGAGCAGCATTTCGGCGTCTGCGGGGCTGGCGTCGCGCTGCGCCAGCCACTGGCGTTGCTCGGCTCGGAGCGCATCGGGGGGATCGGCCGTGGCCAGCAGCTCCTTGTAGCGCGCGGCCATCTCGCGATCGGCCTTGGCCAGTTCGGGATGGGTGCAGATCGTGACAAGGACCGCAGTGTCGGCCCTGGCGCAATTAAAGCTCGGATCGTAGGTCGGGACGGCCTGCGCCGGCGCCTCCGCCGGGGCCTTTGGCGCGGCCGCCCTAGGCTGGGTCGCGGTCGATTTCGGGGGCTCGGCCGGCGGGGCAGGGGCGCTGGCCGGCCTTTCGGCAAGATCCATGAAGGAGCCGACACCGGCCACCAGGACCAGGGCGGCGAGAGCGGCGAACGCGCTGGCAACAATTTTCGAGCGGGTCGAGGCTGGCGGGATCGGCGGCGCCGCGGCAGTGGTCGGCGGCGTCCAGGACGTCGCTCGCCTTGGCGGTGGAGGCGGAGGAGGTGGTGGTGCGGTGCGGCCTTGGCGCTTCTGTTCGTCGCGCGGAGGCGGTTTGGCCGAGAACTGCTGGTCGCGATCGTAGCGGGCACGCGCATCCTTGTCCTTCAGGATACGGTATGCCTCGTTGATACGGGCGGTCCTGGCCGTCGCCGTAACCGTGTCGCCCTGGTGCACGTCAGGGTGATAGCGCTTGAGCAACGCCTTGTAGGCACCCTCGATGACCACGTCCTCGGCATGGGGCGAGACCCCCAGCACGTCATAATGGCTTTCGCCCACGCCCAACCCCTTCGTCGACGGCGCCATTGTGCTCACCTCTGGCGATGCTCGCAAGGACTCGCGCAACCAAGGCGGCTGTGGTTGCCTTGGTTGGGGAGGGGCGTCATGTATCTGCGATTTTTCCGGCGGGTTCGGATCCTGCCCAACCTGTGGCTCAACCTCAGCCGTGGCGGCCTGTCCTTAAGCGTGGGCGTGCGCGGCTTGCGTGCGACGTTCGGCAAGTCTGGAACGCGGCTCACCGCCGGCCTGCCCGGCTCAGGGCTATCGGTCACCCACCAGGTCAGAACGCGCCGCGCCTCGGCCGTGCCGCCCTCCGAGGACGTCCGGACCCGTCTGCTGGAAAAAGCCCTAGGCGGCGAGTGAGCTGCGGCGGACCACCCCGGCGATCCATCCGGCCAGAAGCGCCACGATGGTCGCGATAAGGCTGGAGACCGACCTTGCGCCGCCGTCGCCGGTCGCGCCAAACAGAATCCTCCCAAGGCTGACCGGACCGCCGAGCGTTTCCAGCTGCCCCAACAGCATGACCACGAAGACGATCACGAAGGTCAGCAGCGCGGCGCGGGCCGCCGCCCGTCCCGAGCGCGCGCCCAGCCAGCCTTCCAGGCGCGCCGATAGGTCGGCCCTGTAGTCAGTCAGCCGTAGCTTCAGCGCCAGGGTCTCAGCCTCGTTGCGATCGAGCGCATCATTGAGGTCGCGCGCCTGGCGGTTGCGCGCATCGAAGCGCGAGCCCTCCAATCGCCGTATCAGGCCCAGCCGATCGCCTCTATGCTGGATCTCGACGGCTTCCGAATAGAGCGCGCTCAGCTCGCCTTCGGCCCGCCTCACGGCGTCGCGCTCACTATCGGCGATGATGTCCGCAGACTTGCGCGCCCCGCCGTAGCGTAGCGCCTTGGCCTCTTTGACCAGCGCCCAGATGGCGAGGGCGAACGGGCCCATGAAGGCGACGGCGGCCACCACTAGACCGATCGCGATCAAGATCCCCGCACCCTGGTTGTTGCGTCGGCTGGCCATGCTCGTCCCCTCCAGCATCCAATCTATAGCCGGTTCGGCGGATGCCAAGCCGGCAGACCAAGTCCTAGACGCCGTAGCGCTTGTTGCCTCCGGAGGTGATGCAGTAGCGGCCGCCGCGAGGACCGATGCAGATGCGCGCGCCGGAACACGGACAGCCGCCCGCGTCATAGTAGGACGAGGTTCGGCCGCGGCGGGTCTTTCGCGGCGCTGGCGACATCAGTCCTGAGGCGGTGCTGGTTGAGCGGCCGGAAGACGCGCGATGCCTGGAGGCGCGCGGGCTAGACGCGTGTGTGAGGCTATATTGGCTGAGGCCCTCGGATGGGGCGTCAGCGGCGAGATAGCGGGTGGCGGCCCAGCAGAGCGCGCCGCGGGCGGTTTCGACCCGCGACCACGCCTCGCCGCGCTCGGCCCTTTCGACCGTCTCGCCTTGGCCAAGGCGAGCTACGACCTCGGCGTTGGGCGAGGGCGACAGGCGGCAATTGAGCGAACTGGCCAAGACATAGACGGTGTCAGCAGCCTGGCTGGCGCCGGCCGCGCCTAGCCAGATCGCCAAGGCGATGATCAAACCACGCAAGCTGGATGGTCCCCCGAACTAGAGTTTCGGGTTGTCCATAGCCCTGAAGCTTAACCTTGGCGAGAGCGGAGCCGCCAGCCCGAGGGACCACCCCTTCGGGCGATGCGGCCTGGCGGGCACTTGGAGGTCAGCCGTTGACGGCGTCCTTGAGTTGCTTGGCCGGCGCGAAGGCGACCTTCTTGCTGGCGGCGATCTCGACGGCAGCGCCGGTGGAGGGGGCGGCCGGTGCGAGCTGGCTTTTCCTGGACCTTGAACTTGCCAAAACGGGGGATCGACACCTCTTCGCCTTTGGTGGCGGCTTGTGCAATGGCCTTGAAGACCCTCTCGAACAGGGCCTTGGCCTAGGCTTTGGTCAGCTTGTCGTCGGTAGCGACCAGAGCTTCGGCTATATTGGCGGTGTTCATGAGAAGATCCCTTCGAAATCAGCCCCACAGGCCTGGACGGACCGCCGGGCCTTGTCACGCGGGCGGCTAGAGATCCTCTGCCTTGGGCGTCTTGGTTGTCACCACGGACCAACCGCGGTCCCAGCTGATCACCTGTCCCGACGGGGCGTGGGAGCGCGCGGTCACCACGCACTGATAGCGGGCGCCTTCAAAGGTGACGACGCCTTTGGGCCGGGCGGTTCGAGGGCGATCTCAAGCGGCGCCAGACCCGCTATCAGCTTTCCGAGCTCGTCACCTTGGCGCGGCGGGCCACGCGCTTGAGCCGCCTGACCCAGCGCATCGTCGGGACAATCAATACCCGGGGACTGGTGCCGCAGAACCTGCCTGAAGAGGGCGTTCGGATCTAGACGGCGATCGAGGCGGGCCGCCGCAAAGGCCGAATTGTGCGAGGTTGCAACCTTTGAGGGCGAAGGGCATGAGAAAGCCATGCCGTTCTCCGACACGACCATAGCACTGGATCATCTGCGTGCCACCCTGCTGGGCCTCAAGGCAACCGGGGACGGTGGTTTCGAGGGGCTCGTGGCCGGTGCCTTGGCGACGCTTTCAGGGCTGACGTTCCGGCTGTCAAAGTCCGGAAGCCAGTTTGGTCGAGACGCCGCCAGCACTCCGTCCAGCGCCTTCGCCATTGGCTTCGAGTCCAAGCTCTATACGAGTGACCTGAGGCTGGAAGATCTGATCGGGAAGGCCACTCTGGCCGGAATCTTCCAGGGCGGAAAGGTCGATGTCTGGGCCTTGGGGACCACGGCGGTGGTGGGTGAGCAGATCGTCGCCGAACTCGTTCCCGCGCTGGAGGAGCGCGGCGTTAGTCTTCTGGTCCTCGACTGGACGATGTTGCCGCTTCCGCCCCTGGCGGTCTTACTCGCCCTCGCCCGGCAACGCACTCTCGACTGGTTTGCCGCCCATCGTCCGGATATCGACGGTCTGAGCCTGAGCGACGCTCTCACCAAGATCGCCGAGGACGAAGCCTTCGACGCGCGGCGGGCGGAGTTGCTCATTCAGGTCACGGCCGCTCAAGTCGGCCTAGATGCTCTGCGCCAGTCTTCTGCAACCTGGCTGGGTAAGCGTTTCGCGGACCCCAAGGTGAGCCAACGGACCTTCGGACAACGCATTACTGTGGCTCAGCCGGACGCGATGACCGTGGCGCGAAGCGGCTTGGTGCGGGATCTCAAAGACCTTGTTGTCACGGATGAAGTCGAGCCGGCCTGCATCGTTGTCCTGGGGGAAGAGGGTGCAGGTAAGACCTGGCTGGTGGCGCAATGGTGGGGGTCGCTGCCTGAGCCGCCAATCATGGTCCTCATCGCGGGCCGTCGCGCGGAAATGCTGGATCCTTCGGATCCGTTGGGCAGTCTTGCTCGCCTGCTGGCGGACCAGGACGATCGGCGAGACGAAGCGGCGATCCTGAGCTGGAAGCGCCGTCTCATGCGATGGAAGGGCCAGGGCGCGGCTTCTAAACTGCGCTTTGTCGTGGTCGCCGATGGGTTGAACGAGCGCGCAACCATGCCCTGGGCGGATATTCTCTTGGGCTTGGCCTTCGAAGTTCAAGCGCTTGGTGGGGCGCTGATCGTTACGTCCAGAAGCGCCTACTGGAAGCGGGATGTCGAACCTCGACTGGGCGGAACCCTCGCCACGCGCCCCCTCGTGGTTCCAGACTATTCCGACACGGAGCTTGGGACCCAGCTCAACAAGGTGGGGCGATCGATCACGCAGATTCCCGAAAAGGTGCGCGCCTTCATCCGAAATCCCCGGGTCTGTGCGGTGGCCCTTGAACTGCTTGATCGCCTCCCGCCCGAAGGCCTGAGCGTCGAGCTTCTTCTGCTGGAGTATTGGCGCTCGAGATTGGCCGAGCGGGGCAACGGGATTCGACACACCACCGGCGAGTTCGACAAGCTGCTGCGGGGTCACGCACGGGTCTTCCTCAACCAGCCGACAAGGCCTTTCGGTCGGGACGATTGGACCACGCACTCAGGCGCGGCCAAGCGCTTGGGGGCCGCCGAGGTCGCCAACGACTTGACGGAGATCGAGGAGGGGCGGTTCCTGACCATTCAGGGAGATGACCTGGAAAGCTACGCCTTCCGTCCGGAGGCCCTGCCGTTCGCGCTGGGACTTCTGCTCAACGACGATATCAAGGCCGAACTCGCAACGGCCAACACCACGGCCGAAGAAGCCCTGGACCGAGCGATCGATCCGGTGCGCGCGTTCGACCAGATCGGCGATGTTCTAGCCGCGGCGACGATCCTGGCCTGTCTGGATGCGGGATTTCCGGCCGAGGGACGGCGAGCCCTAATCCTGGCATGGTTGGGCCTGCAGAACCTCGCCGAGGAAGCCATCGAGGCCATGAGATCGGCTTTGCTGGCCAAGCCGTCGGCGTTCCTGGACGTGGTTGAGCTGCCCCGGCGCGCCTTCGGGGACCTCGCGCGCGAGGATCTGCTGCTCGGTCTGCTGATCGAACAGCGTGGCGCGCCGACCGTGGCGATGGCCGTCGACGCGCGCTTGAATCAATGGCTTGGAACCTGGTCGCGACAGGGAAGGGCGCCGTGGCGCGGTCTGCCGGATCAGGCCGGCCGTCAAACACGGCGCGAGCAGTCGATCGACGCTGCTCTGGTTCAACTCTCAACGGGAGAGGCGAGCCTGTTGCGGTCGCTGTCCCACCAATTGCCCGAGCCGCCGGCAGCACATTTAGACCAGGCCGCCGCGGAACTGATGGCAGGAGGGCTACAGGCACCCTTCGCGCCTGGGCTGGCCGGATGGGCGATTGCTCGGACCCTGGGCCAGGATCTCGATGACGATCCGACGCCGTTGGAATGGTGTGTGAGGCTCAACCTCACCGACTGGTCGCAAACTCGGGATGCCGTGGCGTCGATCTATGCGGAGGTTAAGCCGACCTCTTCCGAACCGATGCGAAGCTATGCCGCGAGGGCGCTTCGACTGCTGGGTGACCTGGACTCGGCGAAGCGCGCCGAGACGCTTCGCCCCCTTGCCGCCGGACGCAAGCTCAGCCGGCGCGATCGGTTCAACCCCGTTGATCCCCTGGACCCGAACTCGACATTGGGTTCGCCGCCGCAGGACGCGCTCGCGATCTTGCACGCCCTGAAGCTCGATGAGCTTTGGATCGCTATGGGCCCGACATCGGAGGACAACAATCTGGCAGAGATCACGCCGACGCTGGCACGCTTTGCGCCAGATGATCTTGCCGCCAAGCTGAACGAAGTCGTGCTCCAGGCGTCGAGCCGCACGAAGCTTGGGCTTCGTCAGATCGGCTGGCACCTGCCCCGGTTGGCGCCGATCCTGAATCCCGACGCGGCTATGGCGATCCGTAAGGGAATTGAGGCTTTGATCGCCGACCCGAAGCGGGCGCCCGACACCGAAAAGCACATCGTTCTGCTGCAGTTGGTCGGAGGGCTGATGCCGTCCCTGGAGCCGCGGGCCCAGATCGAATTGCTTTTCAGCCTGCCCGCCGACCTCCCGCTCTATTACTCGCTGCGCCGAGCCGCCAAGGTCCTGCCCGCTCAGACACTGGAGCAGTTGGTCCTTGCGACGAAGGACGACAGCGACCGCATGACCCGGTTGTTGTTCTTCGCCGCGCGGCGCCGGCAGGTGATCACGCCGTCTATCCATGACTTTTTGGTCGAGACGATGTTCTCCGATCGCAAGGAAGATGCCGCTTCGGCGGCCGAATTGATTTGGCGTGCTGCTGAACCTGAATTGAACGCCAAGGTCGCCAAGCACCTGGAGACCCGCAACGCGCCCAGGGATGCTGATGACGCCTTTGCTGTGGCGCGGACCGTTGCGGCCACGATTGTCCAGCAACAGAGGCCGGATCTCGTAGAGCATGTGACGCTTCGGTTCGTCGATCCCGTGGTGGCTGCGTTGGGGAAGCCGGCTCTGAGCCACCTGACGGCGCTGGTCGAAGGTGGGGTGGTTCGGCTGACATCACCAATTTCGGCGCAGCCGCCTGAAAATGTCGAACTTTTCTACGGGGTGTCCCGCGACGGCATGGAAGCGTCGGCGTGGGCCAATTCCTCTGTGAAGAACGCGCCTGAGGATCCGATGGCTGTCCTGCGCGAACTCAACGATGCGGAAGGCGGAGCGCGGCGATATGCCGAGCAGCAGAAGGCCACGATCCAGGCCTCCAGGGCTTACCGAGCGGCGCTAACGGCTGAGGGGGCAGGCGGCGTCGCCTCAGCCCCGCCCTACCGAGGCTTGCGCCTGATCGCGACGGAGACCCCCGAGGTCACGGCCGATTGGCTGCGGCGCATCCTCGCGGTCGAGGATGCGGGCGAGAAATCGAACGTGAAGAACCTGGCCCTGGCGATCGCAAGCGCTCATGGCCAAGCCGATGGCGAGCTTGCCGCAAGGGTCTTCACCGCCTTCGAGGGGATCGCGCCCGCTTCGAACATCGTCATCGGTGACGCGCGGCTGCCGTTTGAAATGGTGATGATCTTCAGATCGGGGGACACGCCAGCCATGCAGGCTCTGCGTCGCCGCCTTCTGGACCTAGCCTTCAGCGACGACGTCATCGAAACCGTCATCTTGGCGGCCGAAGGCGAGGGCTTGGCCGATTGGCTTCAGAACTATGTCGAAGAGGGGGCCATGCAGGCCCAGCCAGCACATGTGGCGCGGGCTTTGACGGTGGCCAGCTTCCGCTCCGCCAACGACCACAGCCGGGCGCTGCTGGCACGCGACTGGGGCAATGGCTTCCTCGGCAAGGTGGCTCAAGCGGCTCGGACCCGATATGCCACCGGTGAGCAGAGCCTTGCCTGGTATCAATCCTGGAAGTCGGCGACGGCGGGGCAGGAGCTTTGGACCCGAGCCGTCCTCCTGGAAGAGGTCGCCGACCGGCGGATCGTCCAAGCCGCGGATGACGACCCGATGGCGAATGATCTCGTTGCTGTATTTGGCGAGGAGATGGTCGAACGCTGGCGAAAGGCCGCAGAAAAGAAAACCAAAGAGAGGGCCGAGACCCTGTTCGGTCAGAAGAGGCCTAGCGACGCTCTCATCGAGCGCTTCCGCTCGCAAACCGGCCAATACCGGCAAGATGGGGCGTAAGAGGCGGATGCTTGTGGGACTAAGTCGACCGAACGTCGCGTTTCAGGCAGTGCGCGAACGGCAGCAATTGGCGCGGGCAAGCCTTAATGGCCGATCAATGGGGGCTTTTTGGCTGCGCCGACGGTGGACCTGAGCTCGTGTCGCACACCGCGCCGGATGCGGGCGCAACGACTGCCGCGCGCGCTGGTTGCGGTGAAATTGCAGGTGCCGGTGCGGGCGCAACGGGCGGCTTCAGGGCGGTCGATATCAACGCTCCGAGAAGCCCGCCGATTAAGGCGAGAACGGCAGGGCCAAAGGTTTGGAAATAGAACCGAGCGTCGGCTTTGCGTGCAAGGCTAGCGGCGTGGAGGCTAGCCGGCCATCAATTTCATAGCTCTTGCGCATATTGCTGAGTTTCCTGCGGGGCGGTCGGCTAGCTCTTGGTCAAGCTTAGGGCGGCGGCGCGCGGGACGGAACCATCCGACGCTGTTCTATCTCCCGAATTAAAATGCGCCAGAATTGTGCAGCAACGTCTGGAATCTGGAGCCGGCCGAATGGCTGCAAATGGCGCGACCCGGCCGGCAGCGCAGACATTCGGATCGACTGACGAGGGTGGTGAGCGGACACGTGCCAGGATAGGTTTCGCGCATGCCGTATCCCTTGAAAGTCGTTCTCCAAGCGCCCTTGAGCGCGCCCGATAAACTCCCGGCGTTTGTGGAGCAATGCGTGGCAGATCGTGTCGAGCTGATCTGCGTCGCTGGGCCGATGGCCGAAGAGATTGAAGATCAGATCGACTGGTTAGTAGTGGGCGACGGGTCCGATGCGGATCGGTTCATCGTCACAACCGCTCATCCCGACGAGCCTCTGGATCGCGTGATCAGCTTCGCGACAGCATGGTTGGGCGACGGAGCCGCTGGTGCATCTCCGGAGATCGTCCGGCTTTAATCTCCGCTATGGGCGGTTGGCGGAAATCCCTAGCGGTCCCGAGTAATATCGGCGACTGAAAATAGCACCCGCTAGTGTTGACGGATTTTTGCATGACACATGAAGATATGTCGTCTGTTTCGCCTGAAAATCGTGACACCATTGAACGTTATCAACGATTAAGCCTTTCGATGCGCGGCACATACGGGGAATTGCTCGCCCTGCACCTTTTGATTGAAGCCACTATAGAGGATTGCCTGAAGGTAATGCTACCGAACCCGCGCCCTTTTCTTGAGCGCGACCCTAGCTTCGCGATGAAGCTCGCCTTGTTCGAAAGCCTTTTTTCGCCCAGTCAAAGGCAGGGCGAAATACTTGCGGCGGCCCGCACCATAAACACAACCCGCAACCAAATCGCGCACGGCGATGAGCCTGCCGTGATCGAGAAAGCGATCGATCGCATTTGCCAGATGGGTTCCAAGAACCTCGGTCTTGGCGAATTCGATGCCGAACCTCAAATGAAGCGGCTTGCAGCTGTCGCTATCAAGGTTTGCGGCTTCCTCCTCGGAATGGTCGAAGGGGCCACTGGTCAAAAACCTCCCTCTCAAATCGGGGTGGAGGATTAAGGCGGATATGGAGCAAGACACCGGACATATTGAATGTCGTAGGTGGGTCGTGCGGTGCCGTTGCCGGGCTGGCGCTGAACGTCCTGTTTATGGAGGCGCACAAGCGGCAGTTTATGGCGCGACCCGGTCATCTAGCCCATGCTCAACAGCGCAAAACCCTTGGGCAGTAGAAGGGCCCGTGGCATCTCCTGGTCTACCACCCCAGCCATGAACGCCGACCCATGACCCCCGACGACTTCCGCCAACTGGCGCTCAGCCAACTCAACGCCCGCGTCGCTTCCCGCCTGGGGACGATCGAGTTCCTGGTCGGCGACAAGGTGTTCGCGACCCTCGGCGCGCCCGACCCGGCCTTCGCCGTCCTGCGCCTTTCGCCCGAGGACCAAGCGGCGGCCATGGCCGCCGCGCCCGGCGTGTTCTCGCCTCAGGCCGGCGGCGCGGGGGCCCGAGGCCTGACCTGCGTGCGCCTGGCCCTGGCCGAGCCGGCACATCTCAAGCCGGTCCTGGCCAAGGCCGCCGCCAAGGCGCGCAACAGCCGCAGCGCGTTCAGCCGGATCGGCTAGCCTGCTTGACGCAGGCGGCGTCCTGCGAGGCGATGATCAGGCAGGCGTCCAAGACCTTGCCTTGCCATCTTGCCGAACCCTGTTCTAGACTCGTCCCACGCCGCTGAAAGCGCGGCGTCGAGGCGTGAGAACCTCGCTTGAACCAACCGCTTCGCGTTCGGCTCCGCCCCGGCGCGACCGGTGTGCTGCGCCGGCGGCGCCGTCGATGACGGCCGCTCCACACTCAAGCTTGAGTCTCGGGAACGCGGCTTCGCCGCTTCCGTCGCCTCTCCTTGGAGGCGGACGTGACCGGGCCAGCAGAGACCAGACTTCAAGCCAGACCCCCTCGGCGCGGGAGCCCGCGCCGATGACCCTCAAGACCGTCGACCCAGTCCTGGGCGAGACCCAGACCGACGCCCGCCGCAAGCTCGACGCGCTGTTCCGGCGCCAGGCTCCAGCCCTGTTGCGGTTCCTGTCGCGGCGGACCAGTCCCGAGGAGGCCCAGGACCTGGCCCAGGAGGCCTTCCTGCGCCTGACCCATGCGGCCGGCAAGCAGGCCCTGCAGAAGCCGGAGGCCTATCTTGGCCGCATCGCCCGCAATCTGCTGCGCGATCGGGCCAAGAGCGTCTCGGGTCGCCGCGAGCGCAGCCACGCCGTTCTTGAGCCCGAGGCGCACGCGACGAGCGACGGCGATCCCCACCTGGCCCTCGAAGCGCGCCAACTGCTCGAGCGCCACGAGGCCGCCGTCCTCAAGCTCAAGCCCAAGACGCGCGAGGTCTATCTGCGCCATCGCGTCGACGGCCAGTCCTACGCCCAGATCGCCGCCGCCCTGGGGATCGGCGTCAGCGCTGTGGAAAAGCACATGATGAAGGCGATCGCCGCCGTCGACCGCAGCCTCGGCCGGCCCTAGGATCACGCCATGACCTCGGGGGAAGAAGAGCATCTGCGCCGTGAGGCGGCCGCCTGGTTCGCGCGCATGCGCGGGCCTGGCGCGCAAACCGCGCGCCCTGACTTCGACGCCTGGCGCGCCGCACCCGGCCGCCAGGAGGCCTATGACCGTCTGGTCCGGCGCTACGAGGAGTCGGCGATCCTGGGTCATTCCAAGCTCTCGGACCTGCGCCTGCGCACCAGCGCCTCGCGTCGAGGCCCGCCGCCCGCGGCGTGGTGGGCGGCCAGCGCCGCCGGCCTCGTCGCGGCCATCGCCCTGGTCACCGTATCGCCCTGGCCGATCCTTCCCGACGACCAGCCGCCGCAGCAGCGGCTCGCCGCCGGGGCCGGCCAGATCCGCAGCCTGTCTCCAGCGCCAGGTCTAACCGTGGTGCTCGACGCCGACAGCGTGCTGCTGGCGTCCAGCGAGCGCGGCCGCCCGCGCCTGGTCCTCGAACGCGGCCGCGCCCGCATCCAGACTGAGGGTCCGGTCGATGTCCAGGCCGGGGCCCTGCGTGTCATGGGCCAGGACGCGGCCTTCGATCTGCGCCTCAGCGAGCGGGCGGTCGAGGTCTCCGCCCTATCCGGGAGCCTGGAGGCGCGGCGCGACCGGCACCCCCTGATCTCGGGCCGCACTCGCCTTCAGCCGGGACAGGCGCTGATCCTCGCCGACGACCGCCTGGGCCCGCCGACCTGGGCCGCCGGGCGCGAGCGCCAGTGGCCGCAGGGCCTTCGCCTCTACCAGGACACCCCGCTCGCCGAAGTTCTCGCCGACGCCAATCGCTACGGCGCCCGCAAGATCCGGCTAGCCGACCCCGCGCTGGGGTCCCTGCAGGTCAGCGGCGCCCTGAAGGTCACCGATCCCGACGGCCTGGCCCGGGCCCTGGCCGCGGCCCTGTCGCTGACGGTGACCGAGGTCCCGGGCGGCGACCTGGCGCTGTCGCGCCGCGACGCCTGATTTCGGCCGGACCGAGAAGTTTTTTGTGAGGGGTCGCCGCGCGGCCTCGTCAGAGCCACCCGGAACGACCGCGACCGTCGCGGTCCGCCGCCCGGGGGCTTCATGCAACACCACTCCACCCTTCTACGCCGCGGCCTCATGGCCACGGTCGCCGGTTTCGTCCTGACCGCCGCCGCGCCGGCCCTGGCCGCGCCGCCCCTCCTGCAGGCCGAGCACCAGACCTATGACCTGCCCGCCCAGCCGCTGGGCGAGGCGCTCGGCGCGGCGGCCCGGATCAGCGGTCGCCAGGTGGTGGTCGCCTCGCCGCTGGTGCGGGGCAAGACCGCCCCGGCGCTGTCGGGCCGCTACACCGCCGACCAGGCCTATGCGGCGCTGCTCTCCGGGTCCGGTCTCAAGCTCGTGCGGGTGGGCGCGACCCTGGTGCTCAAGCCCGCCGACGAGACCGCGCAGGGGGAAGTCCGCGCCGGTGACGAACCCGAAGGCCTCGCCGAGGTCGTCGTCACCGGCTCGCGGATCCGAGGCGGTGGGCCGGCCGGCGCCAACATCATCGCCATCAGCCGCCAGGACATCGAGGCGAGCGGCCTTGCCTCGACCCAGGAGATCCTGCAGGCGCTGCCGCAGAACTATGCCGGTGGCGCCTCGGAAGGCGCGGCTTCACTGAGCAATCGCAACGGCGCGCTGTACAATGGCGGCTATGGCACCGGCGTAAACCTCAGGGGCCTGGGCAACACCTCGACCCTTGTGCTGATCAATGGCGATCGCCCCGCCATGGGCGGCCTTGCTGGGAGCTTCGCCGACCTCTCCCTGATCCCGTCCACGGCGGTGCAACGGGTCGAGGTGCTCGCCGACGGGGCCTCGGCGATCTATGGCTCGGACGCGGTGGCCGGCGTCGTCAACCTGGTCATGCGAGATCGGATGGACGGGGGCGAGGCCCGCCTCCGCTTCGGTTCCGCCGACGGCGATCTCAGCCAGGGCCAGGCCGCGCTGATCGTGGGGAAAGTGTGGGAGCGAGGCCACGTCACCCTGGCCTACGAGGCCTTGCGTCGAGGTCGCCTGGCGGCCGAAGACCGTGACTACGCCCGGGAAGACCTTCGCCCGTTCGGCGGCCTGGACAGGCGCTCCAACTATGCCAGCCCCGGCACGATCGTAGCGGGCGGGCGCTACTTCGCGATCCCGGCCGGACAGAACGGGGCGGGCCTGGCCCCGGCGCGCCTGGCGCCGGACCAGATCAACCGTCGGGACGCGCGGCTGGGCACGGACATCCTGCCGCGCCAGACCAGCCAGTCGCTCTATGTGTCGGGCGGCTACGACATCGACACCGACACGACGATCACCGCCAGGCTGCTCGCCGCCGATCGCCGCTATGACCTGCGTGGCATTCCGGTCTGGGCCAGCGCCGTCTCGGTCCCCGTCACCAACCCGTTCTACGTCGATCCGCTCGGAACCCGCCTGCCGGTCCGCGTGCTCTATCGATTCGCCGAAGATCTCGGCCCCGAGCGTGACCGCGGCCACGTCCGCGCGGTGAACACCGGCGCGGAACTGACCCGCCGTATCGGCGCCTGGTCGCTGACGGCTTCCGGCGGCTACGGCCGCCAGAACGACGCGATGGGCCTGCAGAACATGGTCAACACCTATCGTCTCGGCCTCGCGCTCGCCGACACCAATCCGGCCACGGCCTACAATCTGTTCGGCGGACCACGGGCGACAAATCCCTCCACGATCGAGTCGATCCGCGGTTGGTCCAAGAGCGACGGCGTCTACACCGTCTGGACGGCGGGCCTGAAGGGCGACGGCGACCTCCTCGAGTTGCCGGGCGGGCCGCTGAAACTCGCGGTCGGCTACGAGCACCGCAGCGAGCGCTACAGGCTGACATCGTCCAGCTATCAGACAACCGCCAATCAGCGCGTGGTCCAGACAGCCTTCCCCGGCGCGCGCAAGATCGAGGCGCTCTACGCCGAACTTCGCGCGCCGCTGATCGGCGAGCGTCAGCAGACGCCTGGCGTACGGCGCCTTGAGCTGTCCCTGGCCGGGCGGCTCGAGGACTACAGCGACTTTGGCCGCACCACGAACCCCAAGGTCGGGTTCGACTGGGCGACCTTCGGAGGCCTGACCGTCAAGGGCAGCTACGGCACCTCATTCCGCGCGCCCAGCTTCCAGGATCAGCGGATCGGCCCCGGGCAAATCCAATACTTTCCCTACGCCGTGGTCGATCCCCGGTCGCCGACGGGCATGACCAATGTCCTCTTCCTGCTCGGCAATACGCCGGGGATCGGCCCGGAGCGGGCCAAGACCTGGACCGCCGGCGTCGAGTGGAAGCCGCCCGGGGCGCCCGGCGTGCGCATCGCGGCCACCTATTATCGCGTCGACTACCGGGACCGGATCGGCGCGCTGAACGCCGACGCCCTCAACATGCTGATAAATCGCAACCTCTACGCCAGCCAGCTCAACGAGGCTCCAACGGCGGCGGAGATCGCCGAGTACTATGCCTCGCCCTACCTCTCGAACACGTCGAACATCGCGGCCGGCGACATCAAGATCATCGCCAACGCCCGCAATCAGAACCTGTCCTCCATGGTGCAGGATGGGATCGACTTCGATGCGGGATGGCAGGGCGCCCTGGCCGGCGAGCGCATCGGTTTGGGCGTGTCGGGCGCCTACACCTTCCGCGTCGACAAGCGATACACAGCCGGGGCGCCGTCGGTCGACGTGGCCGACAGCGTCGGCAATCCCCTGAAGCTACGTCTGCGAGGGCGGGCCAACTGGTCCCGCGGTCCATGGGATTTCGCCGCCGCGCTCAACCATTCGGGCGGCTACGTAAACCAGACGGTAACGCCCAACAGGTCCGTCTCAAGCTGGACCACCCTCGACCTCAATGTCGCCGTTCGCCTGCCGCCGAACCCGGGCCTCTTGAACGGCCTGCGGCTGGCTCTGTCGGTGACCAACCTGTTCGACAAAGACCCGCCGTTCGTCGAAAGCGTCACCCCGTCGAGCGCCATCGGCTTCGATGTGGACAACGCCTCGCCGATCGGCCGCCTGGCAGCCCTGACGGTGACCCGGTCATGGTAACGTTCCTGATGGCGCTGGCGATTGCGGCGACGCCGCCGTCGCCGGCATTGCGCGACATGGTGGAGATGGCCACGCTTTCAAGCGTCTCGGTCTCGCCGGACCAGCGCTGGGTGGCCTATCGCCAGGAGGAGGCCTCGATCGCGGAGAACCGACGGCGCCTGTCCTGGTGGGCCGCCCCCACCGACGGTTCGCGCCCGCCGGCCAGGCTCGCCGACGGCGGCGAGCCCGTCTGGACCGACGCCGGGCCGGCCGACGCCGAAGCGCCGCAATGGTCGAGCGACGGACAATGGCTCTATTTCAGGGCCGTGAGCGAGACGGGCCTCCAGATCTGGAGAGCCCGCCCGTCGGATCATCGCGTCGAGCAGGTGACGCAGGATCCCGCCGATATCGAGGCGTTCGTCCTGAAGGGCGGCACGCTGACCTGGCGCGTCCGCGCAACCCGCGAAGCCATCCGGCAGGCCGAGCGCGACGCCTACGATCACGGCGTCGGGGG